>JASFVA010000227.1:0-3476 GCA_050050055.1 Nitrospirota bacterium | reverse complement strand
AAGAAGGCGGCTCCTAAAAAGAAGGCGGCTCCTAAAAAGAAGGCGGCTCCTAAAAAGAAGGCGGCTCCTAAAAAGAAGGCGGCTCCTAAAAAGAAGGCGGCTCCTAAAAAGAGAAAGGGTCTCAGCGTACGGGAAGCAGCGCTTAAGAGGCAGCTTGCCGAGAGAAAGGAAGAGATACTCAAGGAAGCCCAGGAAGAGATAGCCAAGTACATAAAGGGCGAAAACAGGCAGCTCGTCGAGACAGCCCTTGACGACGGCGACTGGTCGGTGGTGGACCTTTCCGAGGACATCAGCTTCAGGCGGCTCGGCACCCACAGGGAAAACCTCCGGAAGATAGACGAGGCGATGAGAAAGATAGACGAGGGCACCTACGGCATCTGCGAGGACTGCAGCGAGGAGATAAGCGAGGGCAGGCTCAAGATACTCCCCTTTGCCATCCTCTGCCGGGACTGCCAGGAAAAGAGGGAGGAGCTCGAGGCGGCCGGAAGGTGGGAGAGCATTCCCTACGGTCCATAGCGGATTCCGCTTATAAAGCCGCTACTTCAGAAGTAAAGCACCTCCTTCAGGAAGAGGCCCTGGGGCGGGGCCGTTGGTCCCGCCTCCGACCTTTCCCCGGAGGCTATGACGTCCTTTACGGCCTCCGCGTCGGTCTTCCCCTTTCCGACCTCCACGAGGGTCCCCACAATGTTCCGCACCATGTGTCTCAGAAACCCCTCGCCCTGCACGGTGATTCTGACGAACCTTCCCCCGACACTCGCCCCGAGGAACTCGATGCCCTCCAGATGCTCCACCCGGAGCGTGCTGAGGGTCCTTTCGGAGCTCCTTGTGCCTGAGCCGGCTCCCATGAAGGCCCTGAAGTCGTGCCTTCCCTCGAGGTGCGCCGCCGCGCGGGACATGGCCCGCGCATCGAGCCCCTGGGGCACCCTCCAGGCGTAGCGGCGCAGGAAGGGCGAAGCGTGGGGGGTGTTCGAGATAATGTAGAAATACGTCTTCAGGGAGGCGCCATAGCGGGGATGGAAAGAGCCGTCCTCCTCGGAGGCCGCCCTCACCCTTATGTCCGGCGGCAGGAGCGCGTTAAGGGCCCTTTTTATCGTGGCCGCGTCGAGCCCCGAGGAGGTCTTGAAGGCCGCCACCTGCCCCAGGGCGTGGACTCCCGAATCGGTCCGCCCCGCACCGATCAGGCTGCTCCGCTCCCCCGTGAGGCCGGCTATGCACCCCTCCACGGTGTCCTGCACCGTGGGCCCTTCCTTCTGGCTCTGCCAGCCCCGGTATGCGGTCCCCTCGTACTCCAGGACGAGCTTGATATTTCGCATTGCACAATTTTAACCTAATTCATGAAATCCCGCCCCCTGGACGAACTGGCCCCCCAGGTGAAGCGAAACTGCGACATCTCGGACTCGAGGCACTGGGGCTACCACTCCATCTGCGGCCTGCTCCTGAGGCTCAGGGAGCTCTACAGGTTCGAAACGGGGCTCAAGCCCTGGGAAAAAGTCCCCGAAGGGGAGATTACGAAATGGATAGGCGACAGGGAGGCCCTGTGGGAGTCGCTCTCCGGGGAGGAGATCGGGCCCCTCGAGATAGGCGGAGAGGAGTTCGGCCCCTTCGAGGTAGGGCGCATAAACGCCCGGCTGGCCGGTGAGGGTCTCCTCTACGGGGCGGGCTACGGCATTTACTGCAAGCCCGTATTCTTCCTCGCCGAGCTCCTCTCTAAAGAGGCTGCGGAGGGGTACGAAATCTTCGTGGCCGGCAGGGAGTTCGTCAGGGACCTCTCCTTACACCCGGCGATGCTCCAGGGCAGGGACATATTCGCCCGGAAGGACGTCCTGGTCCTGCTCCTCTGGGAGAAGTTCGAGGAGCTGGGGGCCAAGAAGACCCCCGGCGCCCTTGCCGCGGCCTTCGGGGCCTACGGCATAGACGCCGGAAGCGCGGGGCCCGAGATGGAGGGCCTCCTTGAGGGAGCCGCCCGGAGCGAACTGCGCACCTACATCCACCACGAGCTCGGCGAGGCCATAGAAAGCGAGAAAAACCCCGTCTGGGACGAGATGCTGTCCTGCGTGGTCAGAAGCCGGGCCTCCATATTCGCCCGGGCGGTGAAGGACACCCTGGCCGACGCCTCGGAGCGCGGAATGCTCAGGCACGTGATAGACGAGCGGAAGGCGGGCTCCCTGGGCTTCTACGCCGCCTCCCTGGGCGGATACAGGAAGCTCCTGGCCCCGGAGATGGCAGAGGCCTGCCGGAGCTTTTTCGAAACGGGCGACTGGGGCCTGATAGAGTCGATGAGGAGCGAGCTTTACGAAAGGGCCTCCGGCATAGCGGACGTTCTCACGGCTATCTACAGGGAGGACAAGGACCCGGAAGCACTCGCCGAAGGCATCGAGCGGCAGATAAGCCTGCTTCAGTCCTCCTGAGGCTTGGTTTACGAAGAGGGGGCCGGAGCCGCCCTTTACCCCAAAGCCGGTTAAGGGGTCGATTTCCCTCGTGTTTTTCAGGGATTACATATTCTCCTTGCAGGCCCGATGTTTGACTGGGCCCCCGAGTTGTGGTATAGCTCAATTAAAAGCGCAAATTACGTATGCGGGCTCATAACGATATAGATACCCGGGGGGCGGCGCGCAGGAGGGCTGCCCTCATGATCGTCGCCTTTGCCCTTGCCGCGGCGCTTGTGCCGGCATCGGCGGCATGCCACGAGACCGACCAGTACAGCGTTCCCCTGGGCAGGGAGTTCGCCGACCTCCGTTTCTACCTCTCCGACTATGTCTTTGACCGCCTGGACGAGGCCGTGGAGAAGACCAACTCCCGCATCGAGCGCTCGCTCCGCGACGGACAGCCCACGGAGGAGACGGCGAGGCTTCAGTCCCCGGAGGCGATAGCCGGGGCGGTTTCCTCGGAATTTCCCGCCGTGGTCTACCTCGTCGAGACGTGGGAGTTTGCCCTGCGCAGCGAGAGGGTTAAGTCTCGGTTCCCGGGGATGGTCGTGACCTACAAGCCCGCCTTCTGGATATATCACCACCCGCTGTTGATCCTCGACCCCACCAAGCTCGTCAGGTTAAGGCGCACCTCCACCGTGATGGTCGACGGCACGTACTTCGGCACGGACAAGATACCCCATTTCTTCGACATGGGGCACATTTACTTTAAGACCTACCGGCGCGCCCTGAAGGAGGGCCTAAGCGAGAAGGAGGCCACGGGGCGCGCCGTCTCGGTTAGCGCGGGGGGCGACCTCATATTTTCGGAGGGGGCCATCCTGGGCGGCTTTACCACCGGCGTGCGCTCCAACGCCGACCTGGCAGCGAATTTCGCGGGCCTGAAGTTCTACCGGAACCTGACGGAGGAGGTGAGCCTGAAGGGCAGGATGAGGCCGCCCCTGCTTCTCCGCGAAGGCCACTACTGGCGCTTGAACGACCACGTCAAGCCCCACTCGGATTTCTTCTCCGTCTTCGTCTCCCGCCACTTCGACGAGGCCCTCAACCCCAGCA
>JASFVA010000226.1:0-3481 GCA_050050055.1 Nitrospirota bacterium | reverse complement strand
CCCCCCTCCGGCGAGCGGCCCAGACCGGCGCGGAGGGCCCTGGTGGCCGCCGTGGCGGCGCTTTCGCTCTACGCGGCCTTCGTGGCCGGGGCCTGGTTCCTGAACGGCTCCGAACTCCAAAAGCTCAACAGGACCATCGAGGAGCTCCGGGGCAGGAAGCTCCAGCTCCAGAAACAGGCCGCGGCCGTTAAGGCGCCGGCCGTAAAGAAAGCGGACGGCGCGGAAGCCGAAATAGTGGGCATGATGCGGGCGACGCCGCCCTGGGAAGCCATACTCTCGGAGCTCTCCATCGTCGTCCCCGAGGGCGTGTGGCTCGAGCTGATACAGTCGGGCGGCGAGAGGCACCTCAGGGTCAAGGGATATTCCAAGAACCAATCCGACATCGCAAGGCTCATCGATAGCCTCGAGCGGTCCGACCTCTTCGGCGGGATAGAGCTCGTCTATTCCAGGAAGGGTGAGAAGGCCACGTCCTTCGAGCTCAGGGCGGAGTTGACATGGACATAGCGGGCACGCTGCAAAACCTCTCCGCGAGGGAAAAGCTCATCCTGGGGCTCACGATATTCGTCGCCCTTTTCGTGGCTCCATATTTTGTCTTTTACGCTCCCGCCCGGGAAAATATCGCCGACAGGCGGGAGGAGATGCAGGCCCTGGACGAGGAGATTGCGGCCCTGGCCTCCTCGGTCAAGGCCGGGGTGGGGAATCAGGGGGAGGAGAAGGAAGAGACCCCCGCCCTGGCCCTGCCCGAGGCCAAGGACCTGGCCGGGATGCTAACGGCCCTGGGCACGGAGGCGGACCTGGCTGGCGTGGATTTCATCTCCGTCTCCCAGGAGGGCTCCTCAGAGATGGGCGGGTACGTGAAGACAAGGCTCAAGCTCGAGCTCAGGTCCCGCTACAGGCCCTTCCACGTTTTCGTTAAGTCCCTTGGTGACAAACACCGGCTTTTTATGATACAGTCGTTGAGGTACGAAACCAACGAAGCCATATATCCCTCGGGAGTGGCCATCATCAAGGCGGTGGCTTATCTGAGGAGGCAATGAAGGCGCTCTGGCTCATAACTCTCTTGGCGCTTGTGTTCGCGGCCTCTCCGGCGCGGGGGGAGAGCCTCGCGGACGTCAAGCTCAAGGAGCTCGGCAAACCCGTGAAGTCCGGATGGGGCAAGGACCCTTTCGTCCGCGTGATGGAGAGGGAGAAAGTCCCCGCGGAGACGGACTCCCCTCCCGGCTTCAGGGTCGAAGGCATAATAACCGGCGGCACGAAAGCCCTCGCCATAATTGACGGCGGCTTCTACCGTCCCGGAGACGTCATAGACGGCTTCGTCATAGAAGGCATATCCTCCGAAAGGGTCAACCTGAAGAAACACGGAAAAGCATACACGCTGAACATCCAGGGGTTCACGGTAATGGGCCCCTTGGAGGAGGGCGGGAGATGAGAAGCGCGGCCCTTGCCCTCATCGTCGCGCTGGCCCTCGCCGCGGTCCCGGTTGCAAGGGCCGAGAGGGGGCCCCTGGTATCGATGGAGCTCAGGAACGTGGAGATACGCAACGTCCTGCGGGCCGTGGGGCAGGAGCACGGCATAAACATCGTGGCCGACGACACCGTGGTTGGCAAGGTGACGGTAAGCCTCAGGGAAGTGCCCCTCTGGGACGCCCTGGACTCCATTCTTAAGAGCAAGGGGTACACCTACCGCGTCGAGCCCGGCGGGGTAGTGGTAGTGGGGCACGCCAGGAAGGCGGTGACCGACGAAGAGGACGTCGTGGTGCGCGAATTCAAGCTCAAGTACATAAAATCCGCCGAGGTGCTGCCCAATGTAAACGGCCTCCTGAGCCAGAAGGGCACCGCCTCGGTGGTGGGCTCCACCAACTCCATCGTGGTCAAGGACCTCGTCCTGGGCATAGAGCGCGTGGAAGCCCTCCTGGAGCGCATTGACCAGAGGCCCAAGCAGGTGATGATAGAGGCCAGGATCGTCGAGATGAGCACCTCCTACAACAGGGAGCTCGGCGTCAGGTGGGGGCGCTCGGGCTACGTAGACACCGACAGCGCCTTCGGCAGGCCAGGCTCTTTCGAGGGCCGCTTCGCGATAAACCTGCCCAAGGCCAGCGCCGGCGGGGGAAGCTTCATCCTGGGGACCGTGGTCTCCAACTACACGCTGGACCTCGAGCTCCAGGCCCTGGAGGATTCGGGCGAGGGCAAGGTCCTCTCGCAGCCCAAGATAATGGTCCTGGACAACCAGGAGGCCGAGATCACCAGCGGCACGGAGATCCTCGTCCCCTCCATCATAAACTCCACCGGCTTCGGCGGCGCCCTTCCGCCCGACCAGGCCGAGCCCAGGGTGCTTCAGGCCAACCTGGCGCTCACAGTGACGCCCAGGGTCGTGGAAGGCGACCTCATGACCCTCGTGATAAACACCATGCGGGAGGAGTTCGACTTCGCCCGCTCCGTGCAGGGCTTCCCCCCCAAGGAAAGCAGGACGGCCAAGACCGAGCTCCTCGTCAGCAACGGGGAGACCGTGGTCATAGGGGGCATTTACACGAAGAACAAGTCCACCGACGAGGCCCGCATCCCGCTCCTGGGGAAGATTCCCGTCCTGGGATGGCTCTTCAAGAGCCAGGTCAAGCGGGACGACCAGCGGGAGCTCCTCATCTTCCTGACGCCAACCATAGTGCCCGAAAGCCAGGAGCAATGGTCGCTACAGACGCCCTGAGAGCCATCTTCCGCGTGAACCTGGGGGTGAAGAAGGATGAGCGGGTGCTCGTCTTCACCGACAAGCCCTCGAGGAAGGAAAGGCTTTCTCCCGAGGACGTGCTCCGCAGGGAGCGCCTTAGGGACATCGCCCTCCTGGCCGAGGAGACCGGACGAGGCTTTACTAAAAAGATACGGTTCTGCGAGTTTCCCTCCACGGGCTCCCACGGGGCCGAGCCTCCCGCGGAGCTCTGGGAGAGCGCCTTCGGAAGCGCAGCGGTGAAGGCGCTGAGGGAAGCGAAGGTGCTGTCCCCGATACTCCGGAAGAAGGCCAGGCCCAGGCAGATGGAAGAGGCCGAAAGGATTCTCCGCCGCAGAAAACGCTCTGCCGTAAGCGCGGTGGTGGCCCTCTCCTTCTACTCCACGAGCCACACGGCCTTCAGGAGGCTCCTGACCACGGCCTGCGGGGGCCGCTACGCCAGCATGCCCATATTCGAGGCCCCGATGCTCGAAGGCGCGATGAACGTGGACTGGAAGGCCCTTGCCAGGAGGACCGGCGCCGTGGCCGGGGCGGTGAACAGTTTCGACACCGTGCGCGTCACCACCCCAAACGGCACCGACATAACCCTCTCCAAGAAGACCCGCCAGGCCCACGCCGACACGGGCATCCTCACGAAGCCGGGCTCCTTCGGCAACCTCCCGGCCGGCGAGGTCTACCTGGCGCCGCTGGAGGGCACGGCCAGGGGAACCCTGGTCCTCGAATGGGCGCCCACGCGGGAGCTCTCCTCGCCCGTGAGGCTCAC
>JASFVA010000225.1:0-3483 GCA_050050055.1 Nitrospirota bacterium | reverse complement strand
AGAGGAGCTTGAGCTGTTCACGCCCCCGGAGGTCATCCTGGGCCTCAGGGAGAGCCTCGGCCGGTACATGGGCATGCTCGTGGAGGGGCCGGGCGACGACATGGCCGCGTGGGAAAACAGGGTGAGGGCAAGGGGCCACAGCATCCTGACCGTGGCGGAGAGGATATCGGAGGACAGGAAGGCCGTGAAGCGGGAGACCCTGCGCAAGACCAGGACCCAGCTGCTGGTGGGCGTGGGGACGCTTCTGGCGGCGGTCTTCGCCGGGGGCGTCATGTTCTACCGGAAGGCCGTCAGGCCCCTTTCGGACATCGAGGGCCACATGGACAGGATCTCCGAGGGGGAGTTCTCGCTCATCCCCGCCCAGTTCAGCGAGAGCGAGTTCGTCACCCTGAAGGCGGCCTTCAACCGCATGCTCCTGGAGCTCCAGGAGAGGCAGAGGCACATCGTGCAGTCCGAAAAGCTCGCCTCCCTGGGCACGCTGGTCTTCGGCGTGGCCCACGAGCTGAACAACCCCATCTCCAACATCTCCACCTCCTGCCAGATACTCAAGGAGGAGCTGGAGGACGGCGACCCGGAGCACAGGCGCGAGCTCCTGGAGCAGATCGAGGCCGAGAGCGACCGCGCCCGCGACGTCGTCGGCACCCTGCTGGAGTATTCGCGGTCGAAGGAGAAGAAGCGGTTCAACCTCCATAGGGCCGTGGCCGAGAGCATACGCCTTCTCCGGGTGGAGGTCCCCGCCAAGGCAAGGGTGGAGGTCCAGGTGCCGGAGGACATAGAGCTCTTCGCCGACAAGCAGAAGATACAGCAGATGGTCATCAACCTCGTAAAGAACGCCGTGGACGCCCTGGGCGACGGCGGCGAGATAGTGATTACGGCCGGCAAGGGCCCCGGGCAGGTGCAGCTCGCCGTCAGGGACAGCGGCAGGGGCATGGACGAGGAGACGCTTTCTAAGGTCTTCGACCCCTTCTTCTCCGGCAAGAAGGCAGGCAAGGGCTACGGCCTCGGCCTCTTCATAGTGCACAACATCGTGGAGGAGCACGGGGGCACCATAAGCGTCGAGAGCTCGCCGGGGCACGGCACGATGTTCACAATCACACTGCCCAGCAAGGAGCGATAAAAGCATGCAGGCGTTCACGGGGAAGATACTCGTAGTGGAGGACGAAAGGACGGCGCTCAAGAACCTCGAGCACGTGATGAGGAAGGAGGGCTACCAGGTCACCGGGACCATGAGCGGCTCCAACGCCCTCCGGCTCCTGGACGAGCAGGAGTTCGACGTGGTGCTCACGGACCTGCGCATGGAGCAGGTGGACGGCCTGGAGGTGCTGGAGCGGAGCAAGCGCCTGCAGCCCGACGCCGAGGTGGTGATGATCACGGCCTACGCCACCATCCCCTCGGCCGTGGAGACCATGAAGAAGGGGGCCTTCGACTACATCGCCAAGCCCTTCAAGCTCGACGAGGTGAGGAAGGTCGTCGGCTCCGCCATGGAGCGCGTGCGCCTCAGGAAGGAAAACGCCCAGCTCCGGGAGCACATCGAGCGCTACGAGGGGAAGGTGAAGATAATCACCCAGAACCCCGCCCTCCAGGGCCTCCTGGAGACGGCGAGGCAGATAGCCCCCACCGACGCCAGCGTGCTCATCACGGGCGAGTCGGGCACGGGCAAGGAGCTCTTCGCGCGGTACATCCACCTCATGAGCAAGCGGGCCGAGGGCCCCTTCTTCGCCATAAACTGCGGGGCCCTGACCGAGGAGCTCCTCTCCAACGAGCTCTTCGGCCACGAAAAGGGCGCCTTCACCGGGGCCACCTCGATGAAGAAGGGCCTCATAGAGGCCTCCTCCGGGGGCACCCTCTTCCTGGACGAGATAACCGAGATGTCGCCGGCCATGCAGGTGAAGCTCCTCCGGGTGCTCCAGGAAAAGGAGCTCCTGAGGCTGGGCTCCACCGAGCCCGTCCCCGTGGACGTGCGCGTCATAGCCGCCACCAACGCCGACGTCCAGGAGGCGATAAACGACGGGCGCTTCAGGCAGGACCTCTACTTCAGGCTCAACGTGATATCCATCCACATCCCCCCCCTGGCCGAGCGCCGCGACGACATCCCCCTCCTGTGCCAGTACTTCCTGAGGAAATACTCCGCCCTCATGAAGAAGGACGTGCGCGAGGTCTCCCCCAGCGTAATGGAGCTCCTGATGAACTACGACTTCCCCGGCAACGTCCGGGAGCTCGAAAACATCATAGAGCGGGGCGTGGCGCTCTCAAACGGCCCGGCCATCGAGCTTGCCCATCTCCCCGAAGACCTCAAGGCCCTGAACGTGCGCACCTTCCGCCGCAAGGACGAACGCCTCCCCACGCTGGAGGAGCAGGAGATAGCCTACATAAGGTGGGTGCTCAAGGAGACGGGGGGCAACAAGACCCAGGCGGCCCAGATGCTGGGCATCGACCGCGTGTCGCTGTGGCGGAAGATGAAGAAGTTCGGCCTGGACGAAGAGGCGTAAATAAAGAAGAGGAGTAAATAAAAAGGGGCCGCACCCGGAGGCGCGGCCCCTACCCCTCGCTTGGTTTTTCGCGAAGCGGTTATTTCTCCGCCACGGCCTTGGCGGTCTCCGCCTCGGGGGCGGGGGCCGTCAGGAGGTCGGTCACGTAGCCCACGGCGGTTCCGCCCAGGGCTCCGACCACGATGCTCACGGAGGCCATGCAGAAGATGCCCATTATGGTCCCCACTACCACGGCCGCCCTCACCAGCACGCCGCCCTCCAGCGGGCCGCCGGTCAGGTGGCTCAGGAGCACCACGGTGCCGTAGCTGCCGAAGTAGAATCCCGGTACGAGCCCCACTGCCAGGAACGCTATCGCTCCGATTACCGCTCCGATGTTCCTTCCTACCTTAAGTGACTGTCTCATCTTGCTACCTCCTTTGATTTTGTTGGTATTCATTTATTTAGCTTTTAGTTCAGCCGTTCTTCCGTGCGTCCTGATCGCGTCCACCGCCTCGCCGGCGAGCCATCCGGCCACCGCGGCCCCGGCCACGAAGATTATGGCCGCCACGGTCACGCCCATCATCATGGAGGCCGCGATTATCAGCCTCTGGGCTATTCCCGCCGTGACGGGGTAGCCGAAGATGGCGCCCACGATGTTGAGGCCCATCACTCCGCCCAGGAGCGAGCCGGGCAGGAGCCCCACCAGGGCGAATCCAACGAGTCCCATCCCCGCCCCGATGTATGTGAGTTTCTTAGAGAGCTTTTCCATTTTCCTCGACCTCCTTTCGTCTCGTTGCATCTGCAAGATATTATGCATTTCCCATGCCATATACTAAGTCATCGATTTATAAAGAGATTTAGGCTTATATTTTTTGCATTTCTGCGAAAAACCCTCGCACCGCCGCAAAGGCGGGGCGTTTTCGAGGGGGGATTCCGCCCAGCCGGGCCGCCCCCGGGCCCTTAGCCGGCCCCGGCGCGGGCCAAAGCGGGGCCGCCGTGATATACTTTGCCCAGA
>JASFVA010000224.1:0-3494 GCA_050050055.1 Nitrospirota bacterium | reverse complement strand
CTGGTGCTCGACGCAACCACCGGCCAGAACGCCCTGAGCCAGGCCAGGATGTTCAACGACGCCCTCGGGATAACCGGCATCGCCCTCACCAAGCTCGACGGCACGGCAAAGGGCGGAATCATCTTTGCCATCAAGAAGGAGCTCGGCCTGCCGGTCAGGCTGATAGGGGTGGGCGAGGGCATAGAAGACCTGAGGGATTTCGACCCCGGGGAGTTCGTCGAGGCGCTCTTTGGCAAGTAGCCCTTAGCGGGCCGCCCCCTCTATCTTCCGCGCTCTTTCTTCTCCCGTCCCTTGCTCTTCCTGCCTGCGGCCTTCTCGTAGACGTCTCGCTCCCACTTTCCGGCGATGAAGGCCTCGGTTATGCGATAGGCTTCGTCGTCCGTGTACTGGACGGGCGGGTGTTTCATGAAGTAGGCCGCGGGAGGATAGAGCACGCCGCCCTCGCCGCGGTCGCGGGCGAGCTTGGCGCAGCGTATCGCGTCGATGGCGACGCCGGCCGAGTTGGGAGAGTCCTCCACCGAGAGCCGGAGTTCGAGGTCCATGGGCACGTCGCCGAAGAGCTTCCCCTCCATCCTTATGAAGCAGATCTTGTTGTCCTTCTGCCAGGGGACGTAGTCGCTGGGCCCTATGTGGATATCGTCCTCGTCGAGCCTGTGTCCTACAACGGACTGGACCGCCTCGGTCTTGGACCTCTTCTTCGAGGCCAGGCGGCTCCGGTTGAGCATGTTAAGGAAGTCGGTGTTCCCCCCGGTGTTGAGCTGGTAGGTCCGCTCGAGGCGGACTCCGCGCTTCCTGAAGAGGTCGACCAGGGTCCTGTGGGTTATAGTGGCCCCAAGCTGGGCCTTGATGTCGTCCCCTATTATCGGCACGTTCTGGTCCTTGAAGCGCTGCGCCCAGGTGGGGTCGCTGGCGATGAACACGGGCATGCAATTAATGAAGGCGACGTTCGCCTTGAGGGCGCACTTGGCGTAAAAGCGGGTGGCGTCCTCGGACCCCACGGGCAGGTAGTTCAAGAGGACCTCTGCGCCCGAATCCCTCAGGACGTCGGCCACCTCGTTTTCCCCGGGCTCCTCCTCGCCGGAGGGGACGAAGGTGTGTGCTTCCTTGTATCCCTTCATGTGTTCCGAGAAGCCGTCGAGGATGCGACCCATCTGCACCTTCACGCCCGTGGGCCTGACGTCGTGGCAGAATACCTTTGTGTTGTTGGGCTCGGCGAAGATGGCCTCGGCCACGTCCATGCCGACCTTCCGCCTGTCGATGTCGAAGGCGGCAACGACCTCGATGCCGAAGGGCGTGTAGCCCCCGATGTCCCAGTGCATGAGGCCTATGGCATCGGCCGGCTCCTTGTCCCGGTAGTAGTTAATTCCCTGGACAAGCGAACTGGCGCAGTTTCCGACTCCGACGATCGCGATCCTTATCCCGTCCATTCCCAAATTCCTCCTCATTATTCCGAGTTATCGTCCCGAGGTCCCCAATGCAACCGGCAGGGGAATAATAGCGAATTCAGCATAATTATATGGTTGGCAGTACCAGTTGTCAATGCATTTTCGGGGATTTCCGTTCTTATGTCAAGCCTCTGCGGGAGGGGAGTTGCTTGACATCTATATATGTACAAGTTAATATTAAAATCTGCCTAAAGGCCTTGAAATAATGAAGATTCAGTTGTCGGAAATCCCGGAAGAGGGACTCGATATAGAAGGTGAAGAGGACGTTGAAGCCGAGACGGGCGGCGTGGCCGGCAGGGCGGCCTTCAAGCTGAGGGTCGACAAGGCCGGCACGGAGGTGAGGCTCAGGGGCACTATAGAGGCCCGGCTGAGCCTGGATTGCAGCCGCTGTCTGGAGCACTTCGAGAGAGAGTTGTCTTTGCCGGTGGACTTGGTATTCCTCCCGGCAGAGGATGTCGGGAGGGTCGAGGGCCGTGAGCTGGCCCGGGACGAGCTCAACACCGGGTTTTATCGAGGGGACGAAATAGACTTGGCCGAGTTGACCGGAGAGCAGGTGCTCCTCGGCATCCCCATGAAGCCGCTTTGCAGTGAGTCCTGCAAGGGAATATGCCCGGTGTGCGGGACGAACTTGAACGAGAGGGCCTGCGGCTGCGCCCGTCAGACGGGAGACGAGCGGATGCAGGCGCTGAAAAAATACTTTGAAAGAAGAAAGGAGTAGCGAAAGATGGCCAATCCGACTCACAGGCATAGCAAGTCGAGGCGGGACAAGCGCAGGGCCAACTGGAAGGGACAGGCCCCCAATTTGACTACCTGCCCCGACTGCGGAGAGCCCAGGGTTCCTCACAGGGTCTGTGCCAGCTGCGGCTCGTACAAGGGCCGCAGGGTCTTGCAAGTTGTCGAGAAGGAGTCATGAAAATAGCCCTCGACGCAATGGGCGGCGACCACGCCCCTTCGGTCACCGTGGCCGGCGCGGTGGACTTCGTAAATGTCTGCAAGGACACTGACATAATTCTCGTGGGGGACGAGGGGGTCTTGGGCAAGGAGCTTTCGAAGAAGAAATTCCCCGGCTCCAGGATAGAGGTCGTCCATGCCTCGGAGACCATAGACATGGACGAGGCGCCCATGAGCGCCATCAGAAAAAAGAAGGACTCGTCGCTGGCCAAATCAGTGGATCTCGTGAGGAACAAGCAGGCCGACGCGGTGGTAAGCGCCGGAAACTCCGGCGCCACGATGGCCCTCGCCCTTCTGAGGTTCGGCAAGATACCGGGCGTCGTGAGGCCCGCCATAGCCACCATAATGCCCGTTTTCAGGCAGCCCTTCGTGTTGCTGGACGCCGGGGCTAACGTGGATTGCAGCCCCTCTAATCTCCTCCAGTTCGCATACATGGGGAATGCCTATTGCAGGCTCATACTCGACCGCCCGAAGCCCAAGGTGGCGCTCCTTTCCATCGGAGAGGAATCGGGCAAGGGCAACGAACTCACGAAAGAGGCATATAAGCTTCTCGAGAAGACGGACCTCAACTTTATAGGCAACGTCGAGAGCAAGGACATGTTCTTCGGCAGGGCCGACGTTGTCGTCTGCGACGGCTTCGCGGGCAACATAGTGCTGAAGACCAGCGAAGGCGTCGCCGAGGGAACCATCAGAATGCTCAAGCGGGAGATAGTCAAGATATTGACGGGTCGGTTGGGGTACGCCCTCCTGAAGCCCGCCTTCGACAGTTTCAAGCGCATGACCGACTACGCCGAGTATGGAGGCGCTCCGCTCCTCGGCATTAACGGCAACTGCATCATCTCTCACGGCCGCTCCTCTTCCGTGGCCATAAGGAACGCCTTGAGAATAGCCGCCGATTTCGCCCAGTCGAAGGTCCAGGAGACAATCGCGAGAGAGATCAGCGCGGTGGCCGTACCGTCGGAGAACACAGTTGTTACGAGCTAAGATAACCGCCACCGGCTCTTATCTCCCGGAAAAAATCATCTCAAACCACGACCTCGAAAAAATCGTCGAGACTTCAGATGAATGGATCGTCGAGAGGACTGGCATCAAGGAGAG
>JASFVA010000223.1:0-3508 GCA_050050055.1 Nitrospirota bacterium | reverse complement strand
AACGCCGACTCCGACATCGACCTCGGCGTGAAGTGGGGCGGCAGCTTCGCCGCCGACCTGGGCGGCCCCGACGGCCCCGTCACTGGCGATTTCTCGGTCAACACCCCGCCGCTTTCGGCCGGGGCGGCTGCCACCGTGGGCGGCGGCGCGGTCAACCTCTTGATTGGCACCGTGGACACGCTGCAGGTGAACGTCTCCCTGGAGGCCCTGGAGACGGCGGGGGAGCTGAGGAAGCTCTCGAACCCCAGGATACTCACCCTCGAGGGGCAGGCCGCAAGCATCCAGCAGGGCGCGCAGATCCCGGTGCAGACGACCACCGCCGAGGGCTCCACCACGGAGTTCAAGAACGCCAACCTCTCACTTAACGTCGTGCCGACCGTGAAGCCCGGGGGGGTGCTCCAGCTCCAGATACAGGCCAACAACGACACCCCCCAGGTCACCCCCGGCGGCGAGACGGGCATCAACACCCAGAGCATCACGACCACGGCCCTCGTCAAGGACGGCGAGACGCTGGTCATAGGCGGCATCTACACCAATTCCGAGGATACGCGCGAAACAGGTATCCCCGGACTCAGAAAGATACCGATTCTGGGCTGGCTGTTCAACACCAAGTCGGTCAACGTGGAAACCACCGAGCTATTGATACTTATAACGCCAAGGATTCTCGCCCCCTCCCCATAGGTTCGCGGGATGTGCATTCCCCCTCGGGCCGCAGGCTTGAGCCTGCGGCCCTTTTTTCTGGGCGGCCGGCATTTGAAAATTGGCCCTTTAAAACATATAATAGCTGGCGAAAGGAAATCTCCATGCCGAAACTCAGGTTCCTCACAGCGGGAGAGTCGCACGGCAGGGCCCTCGCGGGCATCATAGAGGGCGTGCCGGCGGGCCTGGCGCTCGGCGCGGAGGACATCGACCCCGAGCTCAAGCGCCGCCAGGGCGGATACGGCCGGGGCGGCCGCATGAAGATAGAGAGCGACCGCGTGCAGATACTCTCGGGCGTGCGCTGGGGGAAGACCATCGGGAGCCCCATCACCCTCCTCGTAGAAAACCGCGACTGGGAGAACTGGCGGAGGGGAATGTCGCCGGAGGCCTCGGAGGAGGGCTCGGTGGAGGCGGTCACGAGGCCCAGGCCGGGCCACGCCGACCTGGCCGGCGCCCTGAAGTACGGGCACAGGGACATGAGGAACGTCCTCGAACGCTCAAGCGCCCGCGAGACCGCCATGAGGGTGGCCCTCGGGGCGGTGGCCCGCAGGCTCCTCGGGGAGTTCGGCATAAGGGCCGGGAGCTTCGTTACCGAGGTAGGCCGCGTGGGCTTCGATGCGAAGGCCGCCTCGGCACGGGAGCTTCTGGAGCTGGCGGAGAAGGCCGGCTCCTCGGCCCTCCGGTGCCCCGACGAAGGGGCCACCGACAAGATGATGAAGCTCGTGGACGAGGCCACGGAAAGGGGCGACTCCCTCGGCGGCGTCTTCACGGTCTTCCTGACGGGGCTTCCCCCGGGCCTGGGAAGCCACGTGCAGTGGGACCTCAGGCTCGACGGAAGGCTCGCCCGGGCCCTGATGTCCATACAGGCCATAAAGGGCGTGGAGGTGGGGCTGGGGTTCGAGGCCGCCCGGAGCTTCGGCTCCGAGGTGATGGACGAGATAGTCCCCGGGGAGGAAGGCCCCCGGAGGACGGGCAACAACGCCGGGGGCATCGAGGGCGGGGTCTCAAACGGGATGCCCGTCGTCCTCAAGGCGGCGATGAAGCCCATCCCCACCCAGCGGAAACCCCTGAGGTCGGTGGATATCGCAACCGGCCGGGAGGTGGAGGCCGCCTACGAGCGCTCCGACGTCTGCGCCGTGCCCGCCGCCTCGGTCATCGGCGAGGCCATGGCCCTCCTGGCGGTGGCCGAGGCCTTCATGGAGAAGTTCGGCGGCGACTCCCTGGAGGAGACCGGGAGGAACTACCGGGCTTACCTCGAGTCGCTCCGCGGGTTCGCCGGGTGAACAACATAGTCCTCACGGGCTTCATGGGGGCCGGGAAGACCTCGGTGAGCGCGGAGCTGTCGAGGCTCACGGGCTTTTCCCGCGTGGAGGTGGACGAGGAGATAGAGCGCTCGGCGGGAAAGAGCATCCCCGAGATATTCTCCGAGATGGGAGAGCCCGCCTTCCGCGACATGGAGACCCAGGAGATAAGGCGGGCCGCCCGGAGGAACGGGGCCGTCATATCCACGGGCGGGGGAGCGGTGATGAGGGAGGAGAACATGGAGGCCCTCAGGGAGGGCGGGGCGGTCGTCTACCTCAGGGCCGAGCCCCGCACCATCCTGGAGAGGACCTCGGGAAACTCCGACAGGCCCCTCCTCCAGGTGGAGGACCCCCTGGGGCGGATAAACGAGCTCCTGGCCCTCCGCAAGCCCTACTACGAGAGGGCCGACGTCATCGTCGACACCGACGGCAAGAACCCCCGCGAGATAGCCGAGGAGATACTCGACCGCCTCCGGTGGAAGCGCAAGTAGTCTCTCCGCGGCCGCCTGTGTGTGTTAAAGTATCCACGTCCAAATGACCGGTAACAATATGGAAAAGACAAGGGTAGAGCTCGGCGAAAGGAGCTACGACATCGTCTGCGGAAGCGGCCTCCTGGGCGGCCTGGGCAGGGCCGTGGCGGAGCTGCGCCCAGGGCCCAGGGTCGCCCTGGTGACGAACGCCACGGTGCGGGCCCTCTACGGCGGGGCCGTGGAGAAGTCCCTCGGGGATGCCGGCCTTTCTGTCCTCACCATCTCCATCCCCGACGGAGAGGAATACAAGAGCCTGCTCTGGGCCGAGAAAATCCTCACCGACATGCTCGCCGCGGGGCTCGACAGGGGCTCCCTGGTGGTGGCCCTGGGCGGCGGCGTGGTGGGCGACATCGCAGGCTTCGCGGCCTCGCTCTACATGCGGGGGATAAGGTTCGTCCAGGTGCCCACCACGCTTCTTTCGCAGGTGGACAGCTCCGTGGGCGGAAAGACCGGGGTGAACCACCCCCTGGGGAAGAACATGATAGGCACCTTCTGGCAGCCCTCGCTGGTCTGGATAGACGTGGACACCCTGGGGACCCTGCCCCGGAGGGAGCTCCTGGCGGGCGCCGCCGAGGTGATAAAGTACGGCGTCATATGGGACGCCGGTTTCTTCGACTTCCTTTCCGAGAGCCGCGAGAGGCTCCTTTCGCTTGAGGCCGGGACCCTCACGCGCGTCATCACGCGCTCCTGCGAGATAAAGGCCGAGGTGGTCTCCCGCGACGAGCGCGAGGCGGGCCTTCGCTCCGTCCTGAACTACGGCCACACCATAGGGCACGCCATCGAGGCCGTGGCGGGCTACGGCAGTCTCCTCCACGGCGAGGCCCTGGCCATCGGGATGAAGGCCGAGGCCGGGCTGGCCGAGTCCCTGGGTATCCTCCCCGCGAAGGACTCGGGCCGCATCGGGGCGCTCATCGAGGCCTACGGCCTCCCCGCCGAACTCCCGGCGGAGCTGGGCGCCGAGGCCCTCCTTAAGGCCAT
>JASFVA010000222.1:0-3510 GCA_050050055.1 Nitrospirota bacterium | reverse complement strand
TGAAGGGCGGCCCCTTCGCCCGCGCCGAGTGGCTCAGGGCCGTCGACGGCGTGGACTTCTCGGTGCGGAGGGACAGGGTCTTCGCCCTGGTGGGGGAGTCGGGCTGCGGGAAGTCCACGGTGGCAAGGCTCCTTCTGAGGCTCAGCGAGCCCACCTCCGGCGAAGTGCTCTTCCGGGGCGAGGACGTCTCGGCCCTGGCGGGGGAAGGGCTCAAGCGGTTCAGGCGGGCGGTGCAGATAATCTTCCAGGACCCCTTCGCCTCGCTCAACCCCAGGCGGAACGTCCTCGACACTCTCTCGGAGCCCATGAAGATACACGGCCTCGCCACGGCGGCGGAGATGAGGGCCCGGGTGCTGGAGCTCCTCGGCAAGGTGGGCATGGACGACGTCCTGGGCCGCTATCCCCACGAGTTCAGCGGGGGGCAGCGCCAGAGGATATGCATCGCCAGGGCCCTGGCCGTCTCGCCCGAGGTGATAGTGGCCGACGAGCCCCTGAGCGCCCTGGACGTCTCGATACAGGCCCAGATACTTAACCTCCTCCAGGACCTCAGGCGGGAGAGCGGGATATCCTTCGTCTTCATAAGCCACGACCTCCGGGTGGTCGAGTACTTCAGCGACGAGGTGGGCGTCATGTACCTGGGAAAGATCGTGGAGCAGGCCCCCTCGGAAGAGCTCTTCGCCGAGCCCCGCCACCCCTACACGGAGGTCCTCCTGGCCTCGGCCCCCGGCCTGGAGCCCGGCGGGAAGAAGCGGGCCGTCCTGGGCGGCGAGGTCCCGAGCCCCATACACATACCGCCGGGCTGCCCCTTCCACCCGAGGTGCCCCAAGAGGTTCGCCCCCTGCGACAGGACAGTGCCCCGCCTCGAGGCCGCAAGCGGCCGCAACGTGGCCTGCCACCTCTGGAACCCCTACTGAAGAAGATGTCGCGCCTGCAAGGTTGAAGGGCCTGGAAGCGGAAACGGCAATGCGGGGCGGTTGTCGGGAAAAAGAACCCGGCTCAGTCCGACGCGAGGAGATCCTGGATGCGGCCGTAGAGGTCGGGATGGCGCTCCGGGTTCAGCTCCTGGTCGAATTCAATCCCCACGAAGTAGACGTCCTGGATGTTCTGGGAGTAAATGGTCGTCCCCCTCACTTTCTCGGTCTTGACCTCTCCGCCTGCCACGAGGAAACGGATCTCGAGGGTCACCTGGGCGCCGACCTCCAGGGGCTGGACGAGGTAGAGCTTTATCCCGCCGAGGGAGATGTCCGCCACCGTGCCCCGCCGGACCAGGGGGTGCTCGCCCTCGTCGAGGAGGAGCATCACATGGGCCGATAGGGGCTCACGCCTGTGTTTCCGTTTGTTCATAGGCGGGATTATAACATAGTTCTGCCTCTGCTTTTGGGAAGCGGGCTGTGGCATTTTCTGCGGTCCGGCTTTCGGGTTCGCAAAAGCGCAGGACGCTTTGAGGCAACGTTATAGAAATCCCGGGGCCGCGCTCAGAACGACTTGCCCGGCCTGTCGAAGAAAACCGGCGTGGCCCCCGGCCCGGGCCTGCGGGAGGAGCGTTCGAGGAGGGTCTCTATCTGCGAGCGCATCCGGGAAGAGCCCCAGTCCCGTTCTCCGATGATGTGGCTGATGACGATGCCCCGCCTGTCTATGACGAAGGTGGTGGGAAGGGAAAACACTCCATAGAGCTGCGAGATCCTCCCGTCGCGGTCGTGCACCACGCGGAGGCTCAAGGGGGTTTCGGCGAGGAACTTCCTTATGCCCCTTTCGGTGCTGTCCGTGCTCACGGCGACCACCGCGAGCCCCCGGCCAGCGTACTCCCGGCGGAGCCCTTCGAGGCCCGGGAGCTCCTTCCTGCAGGGCGGACACCAGGTGGCCCAGAAGTTGAGGACCACGACCTTCCCCCGCAGGGCGGTCAGGGAGACGTACTTGCCGTGCATGTCCCTGAGGGCGAACTCCGGCGCCCTCGATCCCACCAGCGAGTCCGCGCCGAAGGCCCAGGCGGGGGCGGGCGGGGCAAGCATCAGAACGCCACACAGAAGAAGTGCCCTCATGACTGCTCGGGCAACCATAAGGTGATTATACTTTTTGACGACGATTAAGGCAAGAAAAATCAACGGCTTCAATTAACGAGTCTTTTCATGGGATTGCGTCGCCGCCATGCGAAAAGTCCGCCTCGAAAGGCTTTGACTATTTCCGGCTGCTGGGTATAAAATTTTTCCATGCACCATTCCGATTACGTCCCGCTCCACCTGCATACGGAATACAGCCTGCTGGACGGCGCCATCAAGATAGACGAGCTCGTCGAGACCGCCGCCTCCATGAAGATGCCCGCCGTGGCCATCACCGACCACGGCAACCTCTTCGGGGCCGTGGAATTCTACAGGAAGGCCGTGAAGGCAGGCATAAAGCCCATCATAGGGTGCGAGGTCTACGTGGCCCCCGGGAGCAGGCACGACAGGTCCAAGACCATGGCCGAGGGCTCGGCCTTCCACCTCGTCCTCCTGGCCCGGGACAACGACGGATACAGAAACCTCATAACCCTGGTCTCCAGGGCCTTCACGGAGGGTTTCTACTACAAGCCCCGCATAGACAGGGAGCTCCTCGAGCAGTACAGCGGGGGGCTCATAGGCCTCACGGCGTGCCTGAAGGGGGAGGTCCCCTACTACCTCAGGCACGGCGACCTGGACAGGGCCAGGGAGACCGCCCTGGAATACAAGCGCATACTCGGGGCGGGGAACTTCTTCCTGGAGCTCCAGGCCAACGGCCTCGAGGAGCAGGAGGAGGTCAACAGGAAGCTCGCCGAGCTCTCGAAGGAGCTCCACATCGGGGTGGTGGCCACCAACGACTGCCACTACCTGAGGCCCGGGGACGCCAAGGCCCACGAGATACTCCTCTGCATCCAGACCGGAAAGACCATGAGCGACTCGGGCCGCATGCGCTTCCAGACCGAGGAGTTCTACTTCAAGAGCCCCGAGGAGATGAAGGAGACCTTCAGGGACCTGCCCGAGGCGGTGCAGAACACCAGGGCGATAGCCGAAAGGTGCAACGTGGAGTTCTCGCTGGGGAAGTTCATGCTCCCCAAGTTCGAGCCGCCGGAGGAGTTCGAGAGGCCCTCGGAGTACCTCCAGGCCCTGGCGGAGCGGGGGCTCAGGGAAAGGCTCGGGGGGGAGCCCGAGGAGCGGTACGCAAAACGGCTCGAGCACGAGCTCGCGGTCATAAAGAACATGGGGTACTCCTCGTATTTTCTCATCGTCCGGGACTTCATAGACTTCGCCAAGAAAAACCGGATACCCGTGGGGCCGGGGAGGGGCTCGGCGGCGGGAAGCCTCGTGGCCTACACCCTGGGCATCACCGAGATAGACCCCATGGAGTACGGCCTTCTCTTCGAGAGGTTCCTCAACCCCGACCGCGTGAGCATGCCCGACATCGACGTGGACTTCTGCAAGGACCGCCGGGGGGACGTCATAAACTACGTGGCCGATAAATACGGGAAGGACCACGTGGCCCAGATAATAACCTTCG
>JASFVA010000221.1:0-3529 GCA_050050055.1 Nitrospirota bacterium | reverse complement strand
CCCCAGTATTCCCTCGGCAAGGGTCCTCAGCTCCCCTTCTTCCCCCCGGGGCTCGGGCACCCGGGAGCCGAAATACCTGGCTATCATCTTGAACACCCTGCTCTGGAGGTTGCCGAGGTCGTTGGCAAGGTCGGTGTTAATCCTGCTTACGAGGGCCTCCTCGGAGAAGTCCCCGTCGAGGCCGAAGGGCACCTCGCGGAGGAGGAAATACCTGAAGGCGTCGACGCCGTACCTCCCGGCCACCTCCAGGGGGTCGACCATGTTTCCCAGGGACTTGGACATCTTCCTCCCCTGGACGGTCCACCAGCCGTGGGCGCAGATGTTACGGGGAAGCTCCAGCCCCAGGGCCATGAGCATGGTGGACCAGTAGACGGCGTGGGTGGTAAGTATGTCCTTGCCAATTATGTGGTGGCTGGGGGGCCAGAAGCCCTCGTCCAGGGCGAGGTACCTGAGGCCGGAGTAGTAGTTCACCAGGGCGTCGAACCATACGTAGGTGACGAAGCCCTCGTCGAAGGGAAGCGGCACCCCCCAGGCCAGGCGCGTCCTGGGCCTCGAGATGCAGAGGTCGCCCAGGGGCTGGCTCCTCAGAAAACCCAGCACCTCGTTGCGCCGGGAATCGGGGAGGATGTAGCCGGGGTTCTCCTCGATGTGCCTGATCAGGTCGTCTCCGTACTCCGACATGAGGAAGAAGTAGTTCTCCTCCTCTATCTTTTCCACCTCCCGGCCGCAGTCGGGGCAGCGCCCCTCCGCCAGGTCCTTCTCCGTCCAGAACCGCTCGTCGGGGGTGCAGTACCACCCGGAGTATGACCTCTTTACAATCCTCTTCTCTTCCCAGAGCTTTCCGAGGAGCTCCTGGACCACCCTGATGTGCTCCGGGTCGGTGGTCCTTATGAAGGCGTCGTGGGAGATGTCCAGCGAGGACCAGAGGTTCTTGAAATTCTCCACCATGCGGTCGGCGTGGGTCTTGGGGTCGAGCCCCCTCTGGTCGGCCGCGGCCTGGACCTTCTGCCCGTGCTCGTCCGTCCCGGTCTGGAAGTAGGCCTTCCGCCCCCTCATCCTGTGGTAGCGCGCCGCCGCGTCGGCGGCCACGGTGGTGTAGGCGTGGCCGATGTGGGGGAGGTCGTTCACGTAGTATATCGGGGTCGTGACGTAGAAGCTCATTCCTTCTTCTTGCCCCTCACGCGCCGCTTGCGCTTCCTCTTGAAGGGCTTCCTGGACGGCTTCTCTTCGCCGGGCTTATCCGGGGACGGTTCTCCCTCCGCCTTCCCGGAGGGGGGCCGAGCTTCGCCGGGCTTCTCCGTCCCGGCCTTCCGCTCCGTGGTCTTAGACTGGGCCGCCTCCGGGGCTGCCTGCTCCTCGGGGCGGGGCTTACGCCTCCGGCCCCTGGGCCTGCGCCTCCTGCGCTTTGTCTTTTCCTCGGGCGCCGGGGCCTCGCCGGGCGGAGGCCCCACGGCGACAGCCGCCTCCGCCTCGGCCTCCGCGGCCGGGGCGGCCTCCACACGGGGAACTTTCCCCTCGGGCTTTCCCCTGGCCTCCTCTCTTTCCCTTCCCCTCGGCCTCCGCTCCGCGCGCTTTTCATCGTACTCGTAGCCCAGGCAGCACATGAGCCTTCCGCATACGCCCGAGAGCTTGCTGGTGTTGAGGGTGAGGTCCTGCTTCTTGGCCATCTTTATCGAGATGGGGTCGAAAGAGGTCAGAAACCGCCGGCAGCACAGTTCCCTTCCGCAGATGCCGATGCCCCCGGTTATCCTCGCGGCGTCCCTCACGCCCACCTGGCGGAGCTCTATCCTCGTCCTGAACTTCGCCGCCAGGTCCTTGACGAGCTCCCTGAAGTCGATGCGCGTCTCGGCGGTGAAGAAGAAGATTATGCGCCTCCGGTCGAGGGTGACGTCGGTGCTCAGGAGCTTCATGGCCAGGCCCCGGGCCATTATGCGCTCGTTGCAGAAGTCGAAGGCCTCCCTCTTGAGGGCGCGGTTTTCCTGCTCCTTATCGAGGTCGTCCTCGGTGACCCTCCTGAGGACGGGCTTCAATTCCTTTTCCGCGTCCCCGCCGGCGTAGTCCTCCACAACGACCCGGCCTATGCTCACTCCCAGGTCGGACTCCACCACCACGCGCTCCCCCCGCCTGAGGCCCAGGCCGTTACTCCTGAAGCAGTAGACCTTGCCGCAGGGCTCGAACCTGATTCCCACTATGCCGCGCCCGGCGCCTTCGCGTTCCTCCCCGGTCTCGGCTTCCGCGCCCGCGGCTCCGGTGCCGGGGGTTTCCGCGTCCCTGGGTGTTTCTTCCCTGTTTTCTCCGTTATCCAACTATACCCGCCGATTCCATGGCGCTACCGGCGTAGTTCCAGGTAATCGCCTTGTTGGGGTTGAACCTGAGGCCGGCCACAAGCCCGAGCATCTTCCCGTAGCACTCCATCACCGACTCCACGGTGACGCCCCCCGCCATGCGGACGATTTCCGCCTCCATGTCGGTGTTTACGAGCTCTCCGCGGCCGCCTTCGCCGCCCGCGACGGCGCAGACGGCCAGGTCCCTGAGGAACACGAGCGACATCTCCAGCCACCTCTGCATGTCCGAGCGCTCCCTCCAGGCGGGCCTGCCCTCCCTCCTGACCATCTTCCGGAGGGTGGCGAAGAACTTGTCCCTTTCCTTGACCGGGTCCTCCCTGAGCACCAGGCCCGGCCTCCCCATGGAGAGCCGCACCAGGGCCTCCGTCTTCTCCGGCTTTGCGGAGCCGGGCCCCTTCCTTATGACCGCCTCGCAGTCGGCGGGCGAAAGGGGGGTGAAGTTCACCCTCGAGCACCTGGACCTAATCGTCAGGGGCAGCCAGTCGGGGTTCGCAGAGACCAGCACGATGAGCGTCTGCGGCGAGGGCTCCTCCAGGGTCTTCAGGAAGGCGTTGGCGGCGTAGGTGTTCATGCGTTCGGCGTCGTCGACCACCAGGGCCTTGACGCCGCCCTCGTAGGGCTTGAGCGAAAGTATCTCCTCTATCTCCCTTATCTGTTCGACCTTTATCTGGTCCCCGTCGGGCTCCACCACCTTGAAGTCGAGGTGGGTGCCCGCCTCCATCTTCCTGCACGAGGGACACCGGCCGCAGGCGTCGCCCCCCGAGGGGTGAAGACAGTTCAGCGCCTTGGCGAGGTTGAAAGCCGTGAAGCGCTTCCCGATGCCCTCCTCGCCGGCGAAGAGATAGGAGGAGGCCAGCCTGCCCCTTTCCAGGGCCCCGCGCAAAATGCGCAGGGCGCTTTCCTGCCCAATCACGTCAGCCAGTGCCATCGCACATTGATTATAACTATACGTAAAAGGGCATTTCCAGCACGATTCCGGGGAATATCCCCGAGGAACGGGAATTCAGCGGGACCGGGCAAGCCGCAGGTTAATTCCGGCGGCCCTCGAGAAACTCCTCGACCACCCCGACCACCCGGCCGTGGACCTCCTCCACCGTTCCTGTGGCGTCGACAAGCTTAACCCTCCCGGGCTCGGACCGCTGGATGTCCAGAAAGGCCTTCCTCACCCTTTCGTGAAAGGATAT
>JASFVA010000220.1:0-3560 GCA_050050055.1 Nitrospirota bacterium | reverse complement strand
TCGGCGGCGGCCTCCGCGCCGATGCCCTCGAATACGACCTTGAGGGCCAGGAGGTCCCTTTCATGCGGGACCCGCGCCGAGGGCTTCCCGGTCCGGGGGTCGAGCCAGATAAGAACGAGTTCCTCGCCCTTCTCCGGCTCCGGGAGCTCGTCGCGGCCTTCGAGGTGCGGAACCAGGTTCTTCCAGGAAAGCTCCAGGAGGCGGACCGTCGGATTCACCATGAGCTCTCCCACCTCCCGAGGCAAGAGATGGGCCTCTCCCGCGACCTCCGCCTGGGCGCTTCGCAGCCGCGAAAGCTCCTTCTGATAGCCGGATGCCTTGCTTCCTTGCTTTTTTGAGTCTCTCATGTCCATAAGTTTAGTCCCGGGGCAAAGAATTCGTCATTTCAGTAACAACTTGAAGTTTTGGGTGCCTACGGCGCCCATCGTGCTCTACGTTCAGCCGCTCTTTTCTGGTTTCTCGCCCGTGCACGAGCTCTTGCCGTCGTCGGGCTTTTCGCCGGTACACGAGCTGAGGCTCTTCTCGGGCTTTTCGCCCGTGCAGGAGCTCTTGCCCTCGTCTTTTTCACCCGAACAGGAAGTGCGGCTCTTTTCGGTGTCGTCGCCCATGTCCGCCTTCTTGTCCGTGGTGGTGCAGCCGGCAATTCCGGGTGCTGCCAGCAGGCCAGCGATGCTGAGGCCTGCCAGAACCCTCTTTAAGTCCTTGCTGTCCATTATCCCTCCTTTCAGGTAGTCGAGTCGTGGGGCAGCTTTCTCTGCCCCGGGACAGAATGAGTTCATGCCTATATTATCTTGAAACCGGGCAGGACACAACTCCCTTGCGCCCGCAGGCCACCACGGAAAGCGTGTCTATCGACCCGGAAGAAAGCCCCAGTTCCAACGCGTCGTCCTTCAGGTCGTCGCAACTGCCGTATCCGCCCAGGTATCCGTTTATGCGCGACACCGCCGTGGAAGAGATAAAATCCTCCAACGACGGATACATCGCCCTGAGCTCTTCCACGATATCGGGGTACCGCTGGAGGGCGTGCTTCTGATGGTAGCCCTCGGCGAGGTAAAACCCCGTGTAGGGGAGTATCCTGGTCTTCACTTTTCTGCCGGTCTTTTTCTCTATGGCGTCCCTCTTCCTCTGGGCAAGCCTCTTCTGTCCGTCGTCGTGGTAGAACACGGCGGCCATGTACTGCCTCGACCAGGAGCTCCTCCCCGGGTCGTGGCTTTCCCAGAAGACGTCCAGGAGCTCCCCGTATGACACCTGCGCGGGGTCGTAGTCCATCTGCACCGTCTCGGCGTGGTCGCCCAGGCTTCGGTAGGTGGGGTCCTTTTTCGTGCCCCCGGCGTAGCCCACCCTGGTCCTTGCGACTCCCCTTATGCTCCCGAACCGGGAGTCCGGCCCCCAGAATCAACCCAGGGCGAAGGTCGCGGTCTCGGTCTTCTCAGGGGCCAAAGAGTCCATCGGCGCTATCTGTGTCCTTCCCATCGTCTTATCTCCTCCTGTGTTCGCGGCTGCCGCCAGCGCAATCAGGCCTGCGCATGCGAGCGCAAGCTTAACCCCCCAGCCGATTCCGCCGGCAACCCTCACGGGCCGACCAATCCAGACAGCCGTGTCTGCTTAACCGTGTCCGCCGCGGCGGCATTTATCACCGTGATATTGCGGTCACTGTCCAACCCGCCTCCATATCGGGGCATGCCCGACTGCACACGCCAACAACTTTATTTATCGCGCAATCATGTTCAGCTTGTCCACGGACCTTACGACGATATTCTTCCCCTCGTAATCTATGACGCCGTTTTTCCTCAATCTGTTCAGGACAGTGGTCACGGTCTCTCTCGAGGACGCAACGAGGTCGGCATAGGCCTGGTGGGTCAACGAGATGTTCAAAAGGTATCCGCCGTCATGGATGGATCCGAAATCGCCTATGAGGTTGAGAAGCGTCCTTGCAAACCTCTTCTCGACCGTGCAGAAAAGGAGACTGACGAGCCTGTCTTCACGCCGGCGTCGTCTGTCCTCCATCAGCCCTCTCATCTTGACGGCAAGCCCCGGCGCCGTCTCCGCTATGCTGGAAAACCCGTCCCTGCCCAGGGCGCATAAAAGCCCATCGTTCAAGACTATGGCCGATTCGTTCCGCTTCCGCTCCATCCCATCGGTCATTCCCCCGAACATCGTCCCTCTTCCGACGATATCGGATATCAACCTGTTGCCCCGGGGAGTAATCTTCGTCAGTTTTACGGCTCCGTCATACAGCATATATATGCGGTCGTCCCCATCGCCCTGGGAATATATCGTTTCTTTCTTCCTTACCTCCCTCACGTGGGAATGCATGCCGATGGTCCGGCGCTCCTCGCCCGTGAGGCAGCCGGGGGCTTCGTCGCCCCCGTCGGGACCGAAGGGAGCCCGACCACTGACGTGCCACTCCCTGTTTTCTTCCATGATGTCATTCCACATAATTCTGGTCCATGCCGTTAAACGCCCGCCTGCTCATTCACCGAAAGTCTTCCTGTATGTCCCCGCTTTTTTCAGGGCCTCCTCCATCTCCTCGACCGTTATCGCCGAGGGGTCGTACAAGACGGTATTAATTTCCGTGAGGCTACGCCAGCCCCTTGTGACCTTCTTTACGCCTTCGAGCCCCTCCAGGGCCGCCTTGCCTACGTCGTATCAGGCCACTCCGAAGACGACCTTCGCCTCCTCGGCGAAGACGGCCTGGCCCGCAGAAAGGGAAAAGAGGGCGAGCACGACGGCCCCTAAGGCGATTTTCTTGGCCGTTCCTCTCATGGTGACCTCCGTGGTTTACCCGTTGCACGCGGTTGACGCTCCATTACATGCGGGCTCTTCCGCACGATGTTTATATTAATAAACCAAGTTCACGGTTTCGTCACGGCGCCGTAACGGCGCCGTCACGGAGGCAGGAGGGGTGAAGGGGGCAGGGGAGATTCCAGAAGTTTGTACGCACCTGGGTGGGAGGACTCATTGCCCGGGTTTGTGCACCGGCAGCCAGAAGGCAAAGGTGGTGCCGACGTTCATCTCGCTTTCCACCGCGATATCGCTGCCGTGAAGCTGGAGGATGCGCCTGGCTATGGCCAGGCCCAGGCCCGAGCGGCCCGACTTATCCCCCCTGCCGGCATCCAGCCGATGAAATCGCTCGAAGATCTTAGGCAGTTCATCCTCGGGAATCCCCACGCCGGTATCGCTTACGCGCACCGAGACGCGGTCTCCGTCGCGGCCGAGCAGCAAGCCTATGGAGCCGCCCCCGGGCGTGTGCCGGAGGGCGTTGTCCAGGAGGTTTTCGATTACCCGCTCTACGAGGCCTATGTCGGCGCGCACGAAGGGCAGCTCGCCTTCGACGTTCGTATGGATGCCCACCCCTTTTTCGTCGGCCCGGAACCGGAATTTCTGTACAACGTCCTGGACCAGCTCCTCGACGCTGAAGGGTTCGCCGTGCACGGCCATGTCGCGGGCCTCGAGCTTCGCGAGTTCAAAAAGGTCGGAGACGAGCTTGTTCACGCGCTTGCAGTGTTTTATCGCCGTCTCCAGGTAGGTGCGCCTTGCCTCCGGCGCGAGGTCGGCGT
>JASFVA010000219.1:0-3564 GCA_050050055.1 Nitrospirota bacterium | reverse complement strand
TCCTGCCGTCGACCGAGAGCCTCACCCTGTCTTCCAGGGCCTCCTCGACCCGGCCGGTCCAGGCCCCGCGGCCCTCGACCTTGTCCCTCAGGCTCACGTTCACGAGCCTGCCCCGGTGGCGCCTGAAGTCCCCGACGCCCTTGAGGGGCCTGTCGAGACCCGGAGAGGAGACCTCCAGCGTATAAGACTCCTCGAGGAGGTCCTCCACGTCGAGCATCGCCCCGAGGTCCCTGCTGAACCTCTCGCAGTCGCCCACCGTGACGCCGCCCTCCCTGTCGATTGTGACCCGCAGCAATGTCCTCCTTCCGGCCCCGCGGAGCTCGACGTCCACCAGCTCAACGCCCATGCCGTCGGCCACTTCCCGGGTCAGTGCCCCGATCTTATCCTGTATTCTGCCCATAAAACAAAAGAGTGGGAACACCCACTCTCAGCAAACAACTCACGCGAAATGTTTATGTAATAATTTTAACCAATTCCGGTGGTAAAATGCAATAAGCCGATAATGGGCGGAAGCTGCGGAAAATCTCGGGGAAAGGGTGTCCTGAGCGTCCCCGACCGTGCTCCCAATGTGCATCCCGTTTGTCCCCTCAAGCCTCTTGAGCCGATTGAGCGTAAAGTGAAGGCACAGGGCCAGGCCCGGAACGCCCCCCCGGGGCCTCGAGCCAGCCGAAGCCCCCTCCGCGAAGAGAAAGCGCCCAGCCGAGGGAAAGCCCCCGTCGCAAGGCCCACGAGGCGCGATATGACCGGCATCGCATCGCCGACAGGCGGCCCCCCACGGTTTGACACCCCCGCTTCTGGTGATACAATTACCGTGTAGACGCACACCGACGTCAACGAATGCGCGCACTATGCAAGAAATATTTCTAATGGTCTTCCTTGCGGGCCTGACCGGAGGCGCGGGCCACTGCATCATGATGTGCGGCCCCGTGGTGGTCTCCTACTCCGTGGGCACGCAATGCCGGGGCGTGCTTCCGCACCTGCTTTATAACGCTGGACGGGTCTCCACCTACGCGGTCCTCGGCGGCGCGATGGGCCTTCTGGGCTCCTACGCGGGCGCCCAGGCGGGGCTTCCCTTTCCCCGCTGGCTCCAGGGCGTCCCGCTCGCGCTGGCGGGGGTCCTGATAATACTCATGGGGCTTAGCATGGCCGGCCTCCTTCCCTTCATAAGGCGCATAGAGGAAAGGGCCGTCCAGATGCGCGCCGTCACGGGCCTCCTCGAATACCTCCGCGAATCCCCAGGCCCCGGGGCCTTCTACCCCATGGGCCTGGTGCTCGGGCTCATCCCCTGCGGCCTCGTGTATTCGGCCCTGCTCGTAAGCGCCAGGGCGGGCATGGAGGCCGCGGGCCAGGCCGCGGGAATTCTGAGGGGCGCCGCCCTGATGCTCCTTTTCGGAGCGGGCACCGCCCTTCCCCTTCTCGCCTTCGGCGGGGTTTCGGGCTTCCTGGGCGGGAGGATGAGGGCGAGGTTCTACCGCCTCTCGGCGATGATAGTCATAGCCATGGGGGCCATTTTCCTCTACAAGGGCCTGGGAAAGGTCTTGCCGTGAGCGGGCGCGCCGTCTGCGACCACTGCCTCGCCCCCCTGGGCGGGGCCAACGCCGTGGTCGAGGAGGCCGACGGAGCCCGGAGGGCCTTCTGCTGCCCGTCGTGCAGGAACATCTACCACCTCCTCAAGGGCGCTGGGCTTGAAGCCTTCTACGACCGGAGGGAGGGATGGACGCCCGGCCCCCCGTCGGTCTCGGCGGCAGCCGCCGAGCACTTCTCAGACCGGGTGCGCGATGTGTGCGGGGAGCGGGAGGTGGACCTCGTCCTTTCGGGCGTCAGGTGCTCGGCCTGCGTCTGGCTCATCGAGCGGTTTCTCATGAAAAAGGCCGGCGTGACCCAAGCCAGGGTCAACCACGTGAGCCACAGGGCCAGGATAAGGTGGTCGCCGCAGAGCACGGACCTGGAAGAGATACTGAAGGCCATAGCCTCCCTCGGATACACCCCCCGCCCCCTCGGCGTCGAGGGGGGCCTGGAGGTGCTCCAGGAGGAGAGGAAGGACCTCCTCGTGAGGCTCGGCACGGCGGCCTTCTTCTCGCTCCAGATTATGCTCTTTTCCATCGCCCTCTACGTCGAGTACTTCGGAGAGATAGACCCGGCCTCAAAGCGCAACCTCCAGCTCCTCCTCTGGGGCCTGGCCACGCCTGTGATGTTCTATTCGGGCTACCCCTTCATGAGGAACACGGCAAGGGGGCTCATGAACCGGGCCGTAACCATGGACACCCTGGTCTTCCTGGGCTCCTTCAGCGCCTACGCCTACAGCGTCGTGCAGATATTCTCGGGGGGCGAGGTCTACTTCGACACCTCCTCCATGATAATAACCCTCATTCTCCTGGGCAGGTTCCTCGAGGCCGGAGCCAGGGCCGGAGCCTCCGAGGCCGTCTCCTCCCTCTACGGGCTTCAACCCCGGGAGGCGTGCCTACTTCCCCCCGGCGGGGGGGAGTTGAGAGTGCCCGTGTCCTCTATAAAGGCCGGCGACAGGATAAGGGTCATCCCCGGCGACACGGTGCCCGCCGACTGCCGGGTGGCGGAGGGGATATCGGAGATGGACGAGTCCATGCTCACCGGCGAGTCCGTGGCCGTGAGGAAGGCCGCGGGCGACGAGGTCTACGCGGGCACCTCGAACCTCAACGGAAGCCTCCTCCTCGACGTGGAGCGCACTGGGGAGGACACCGTGCTTTCGCACATAATCAGGACCGCCGAGGACGCCCAGGCCAGAAAGGCCCCCATACAGGGCGTCGCCGACCGGGTGGTGGGATGGTTCGTGCCCTTCGTGATGGTGCTTGCGGCCTCGGTCTTTTCTCTCCGCTACTACCAGGGGGCTGGGTTTTCCTCGGCCATGATGAACGCCGTGGCCGTGCTCGTCGTGGCCTGTCCGTGCTCCCTCGGCCTCGCCACGCCGATAGCCGTCCTCAGGGGCGGCACCCTGGCCTCGAAAAACGGCATAAAGGTCAAGGGCGGAGACGTGCTCGAGGCGGCATCGAAGGTGGGGATGGTCGTCTTCGACAAGACCGGCACCCTCACCACCGGGAGGCCGGAGCTCGCCGGGGTCAGGGCTTTCGGCGCCCCGCCGGAAGAGGCCCTCCTTCTTGCGGCCTCCGTGGAGAAGGACTCGGAGCACGCCCTCGCCCAGGCCCTTAAAAGCGCCGTGGATGGCCGGGAGCTCCGCGCGGTCGAGGGCTTCAGGGCCCACCCCGGAGGGGGCGTGGAGGGCCTGGTCGGGGACGAGGCCGCGGAGGTGGGAAGCAGGGCCTTCCTCGAGGGCCGGGGGCTCGTCGTGACGGAGGAGCAGGCGGGGGCATACGGGGAGCTCTCGGAAAAGGGGATGAGCGTCGTGGGGGTAAGGGCGAACGGGACTCTCCTGGCCTGGCTTGCCTTTTCGGACACGGTGAGGGCCGAGGCCCCGGAGGCCGTCTCCGCCCTAAGGGGGATGGGCCTCGGCGTGGGCCTCATCACGGGCGACGGAAAGGGGGCCGCCGAGAGCGCGGCGTCGCGGGCCGGTCTGTGCCTCGAGGACTCGGC
>JASFVA010000218.1:0-3576 GCA_050050055.1 Nitrospirota bacterium | reverse complement strand
CTCAACCCCGACCGCGTGAGCATGCCCGACATCGACGTGGACTTCTGCAAGGACCGCCGGGGGGACGTCATAAACTACGTGGCCGATAAATACGGGAAGGACCACGTGGCCCAGATAATAACCTTCGGCACCATGGCGGCCCGGGCGGCCATAAGGGACGTGGCACGGGCCATGGACTTCCCCTACTCCGAGGCCGACAGGCTCGCCAAGCTCGTGCCCGAGGGCCCGAAGGTCAAGATAAAGGACGCCATAAAGAAGGAGCCCAGGCTCAGCGAGGCCTACGAGGGCGACGGGCGCGTGCGGGAGCTCCTGGACGTGGCCATGAGGCTCGAGGGCCTCTCGCGGCACGCCTCAACCCACGCCGCGGGCGTGGTCATATCGCCGGGGCCGCTGACGGACTTCACCCCCCTCTACAGGCACCCCGTGGACGAGACGATAACCACCCAGTTCGACATGGGCTCGGTGGAGAACATGGGGCTCATAAAGTTCGACTTCCTGGGCCTGAAGACCCTCACCATCATAGAGAAGACCCTGGGCTACATCGGCGACGAGGGCAAGGACTTCTCCCTGGAGCACCTGCCCCTGGACGACGCCGAGACCTTCGAGCTCCTCGGCGAGGGGCACACCACGGGGGTCTTCCAGCTGGAGAGCCCCGGCATGAGGGAGATACTCAGGAAGATGAGGCCCACCAGGTTCGAGGACCTCATCGCCCTGGTGGCCCTCTACAGGCCGGGCCCCATCGGAAGCGGCATGATAGACGACTTCATAAAGCGCAAGCGCGGGGAGACGCCCGTCCGCTACCCCCTGCCGCAGCTCAGGGAGATACTTGACGAGACCTACGGGGTCATCCTCTACCAGGAGCAGGTCATGAGCATCGCCAACGCCCTGGCCGGCTTCAGCATGGGCCAGGCCGACGTGCTCCGGAAGGCCATGGGCAAGAAGAAGGTGGAGGAGATGGAGAGGCAGAAGGCCGACTTCATCGAGGGGGCCGTGAAAAACGGCATAGACAGGAAGAAGGCCAAGAGCATCTTCGACCTCATGGCCAAGTTCGCCGAGTACGGCTTCAACAAGTCCCACTCCGCGGCCTATGCCTTCATCGCCTACCAGACGGCCTACCTGAAGGCCCACTACCCGGTGCACTTCATGGCCGCCACCCTGAGCTCCGACATAGACAACACCGACAAGATAGTGAAGTCCATCCGGGAATGCAGGACAATGGGCATAGAGATACTCCCCCCTCACATAAACCTCTGCGGCAAGGAGTTCACCGTGGCCGGAAGCGCCATCCGCTTCGGCCTCTGCGCCGTCAAGGGCGTGGGGGCCTCGGCCATAGACTCGATACTCCAGGCGAGGGAGCAGGCGCCCTTTTCGTCCTTCGAGGACTTCATGGACAGGGTGGAGACCCGGAGGGTTAACAAGAAGGTCATGGACTGCCTGGTCAAGGCCGGGGCCTTCGACAACCTGGACCCCGAAAAAGGCCAGAGGCACACTCTCCCGTCGCTGGCGAGGTGGCGGGCCTCCCTCTGCGAGGAGCTCAAGGGCGGCGCCGCCGTGGCCCCTTCGCTCGGGCTCTTCGGCGCGCCCCCGGGCGAGGCCGAGGAGGCCCGGGAGGGCTGGAGCGAGGCCGAGCTCCTGAGGAACGAAAAGGAGGCCCTGGGGTTTTACATAAGCGGAAGCCCCCTCAACAGGTACAAGAAGACCCTGGCCCTCATGCGGGTGAGCGACATCCCCTCGCTGGAGGCCCTGGAGGACAGGGCCGAGGTGGACACGGCCGGCGTGGTCTCCTCGGTGAAGAGGCTCAGGACCAGGGGCAAGGGCGAGGCCATGGCCTACGTCACCCTCGAGGACGAGGGCTCGGTGGAGGTCATAGTCTTCCCCGAACTCTACAGGCAGCACGCCGAGACGCTCGAAAAGGACGCCCCCATCCTCGTGAAGGGCAACCTGGACAAGACCGACCGGGGCATAAAGCTGATAGCCAGGGAGCTCTCGGCCCTCGAGGACCTCGTCACGAAGAACGGGAACGGCCGCAAGGTGGAGCTGAGCATCAGCGGCGGGGACTGCGACCTCAGGGCGCTCAAGAAGCTCCTCGAGGGGGCCAGGGGGCAGATGCCCCTCTACCTTCGCATCACCGCTGGCGGCACGGAGACCCTGGTGCAGACCCCCATGGGCGTCCAGCCCGACGAGGCCCTCATCGAGAGGGTGGAGAGCTTTTTCGGCAAGGGCACCCTGAAAGTCGTCTGATTTTGGTATAAAATATAACTTCATGAGTTACTACCTCGATTTCGAGAAGCCCCTCGAAGAAATAGAAAACAGGATCGAGGAGCTCCGGAGGCTCGGCGGCTCGGACGTCAAGGCCGTCGAGGAGCTCGGGCGCCTGGAGGAAAAGGCCCGGAAGCTCAGCCAGGACATATTCTCCAAGCTCACCCGCTGGCAGACGACCCAGATAGCCCGGCACCCCGACAGGCCCTACGCCCTCGACTACATAGGCCGCGTCGCGGAGGATTTCGTCGAGCTCCACGGCGACAGGGCCTTCTCCGACGACCCGGCCGTGGTGGCCGGCATCGGGAGGGTCGGGGGGCGCTCGGTGATGCTCGTTGGCCACCAGAAGGGCCGGGGGGTCAAGCAGAAGATACTTAGGAACTTCGGCCAGCCCCACCCCGAGGGCTACCGCAAGGCCCTCAGGCTCATGCGGCTTGCCGAGAAGTTCTCGCTCCCCGTGGTGACCCTGATAGACACGCCCGGCGCTTACCCCGGCATAGGGGCCGAGGAGAGGGGGCAGGCCGAGGCCATAGCGGCGAACCTGATGGGGATGTCCGGCCTCGAGGTCCCCGTCGTCTCCGTCGTCATCGGCGAGGGCGGAAGCGGAGGGGCCCTGGCCCTCGGCGTGGGCGACAGGCTCTACATGCTCGAGCACTCCGTCTACTCCGTCATATCGCCCGAGGGGTGCGCCTCCATACTCTGGCGCAAGAACGGCGACCTTTCGCAGGAGGACTTCTCCAAGGCCGCCGACGCCCTTAAGCTCACCGCCGGCGACCTGAAGGAGTTCGGCGTCATCGACGAGATAATCCCCGAGCCCCCGGGAGGCGCCCACAAGGACTGGGGCGCCGCAGCCGAGGGGGTAAGGGCCGCGGTGGCCGGGGCCCTGGAGGAGCTCGAAAACGTGGACCGCAGGGCCCTCGTGGAGCAGCGTTACGAAAGGCTCAGGAAGCTCGGGAGGTTCGCCGAGGGCGAAGGGAAGTAGGGCCGCGTTCCGCTACTTCCGAGACTGCCTCACGGCCTCGTAGAGCACCACGGCCGCAGCCGAGGCCACGTTGAGGCTCTCGGCCCTTCCCCGGAGGGGAATCCTGACGGAGATGTCTGCGGCCCGCCTTAGCTCGGGGCTCACCCCCTTGGTCTCGCTTCCGAAGACGAGGGCGACCTTTCCGCCGAGTTCGGCCTCGAAGACCGATAGCCCGGCATCGAGAGTGGTGGCCACTATCCTCATGCCCTTGCCGCGAAGCTCCTCTGCCACGGTCTTCCGCCCGGCATGGACGACCGGTATGTTGAAGATGCTCCCCGAGGAGGCCCTGAGGGCCT
>JASFVA010000217.1:0-3581 GCA_050050055.1 Nitrospirota bacterium | reverse complement strand
GGCCCGCCCCCAGGACGGTCATGGGGAGGTTGTGGGGGCGGAGGGGCTCCTTGAGGTAATCCTTCCTGCTGCCTATCACGAGTGCGGCCACCAGGGCGGAGACGCCGGAGGTGAGGTGCACCACCAGGCCGCCTGCGAAGTCCAGCGTGCCGTTCAGCCACCCGCCGCTTCCCCATATCCAGTGGGCCACGGGGTCGTAGACCAGGGTGCTCCACAGGAGTATGAAAAGCACGTAGGCCGAAAACTTCATCCTCTCGGCGAAGGCCCCGCTGATGAGGGCCGGCGTGATCACGGCGAACATGCACTGGTAGATTACGAAGGCCAGGTGGGGTATGGTGGGGGCGTAGCGCGAGGGCTCGAGCCCCACACCCCTGAGGCCGAACCACTGGAGGCCCCCCACGAAGCCGCCCACGTCGGGGCCGAAGGAGAGGCTGTAGCCCACGAGCACCCACTGCACGCTTATCACCGCTATGGCAATGAAGCTGTGCATCAGGGTGCCCAGGACGTTCTTCCTCCTCACCATGCCGCCGTAGAACATGGCGAGCCCCGGCGTCATCAAAAGGACCAGGGCGGCCGAGGCCAGTATCCATGCCGTATCGCCCGTGTCGACGGCGCCTCCCTCGCCCGCGCAGGCGATGCCGGAGGACGCAAGCAGCACCAGCGCGGCGCCGAGCATTGTCAGAAGTCTGGCAGCTCTCATTTATATCGCCTCCTCGCCGGTCCTGCCGGTCCGTATTCTCACGACATTTTCGAGGTCGTAGACGAAGACCTTGCCGTCGCCTATCTCTCCGGTCTTGGCCGTCTCCTTCAGTGCCTCCACGACCTTGTCGAGGGCCGTGTCCGGGACCGCCACTTCCACCTTCACCTTGGGCAGGAACAGGACCTCGTACTCCGCCCCCCTGTAGACCTCGGTATGCCCCTTCTGCCTCCCGAAGCCCTTCACATCGACAATTGTCATGCCCCGCACGCCGACGTCCATGAGGGCGCGCCTTACGTCATCGAGCTTGAAGTGCTTGATGACGGCGGTAACCATCTTCATAATAGAACCTCCCCTTTCCTTGGCACTGAGAATTTGTCCCTCTATATACACAAACAATGCCAAGAGGATAAAGGCACTTTTACAAGGACTTAAGTAAATCAAACAATAAACAAAAATGTAGGCAATACAATTTTGTCGGACAATTTTGTCGGCAGCCCGGCTGGACAAAAATGTTGCCTCTACATTTTTGTGTATCCTCTCAGGCTGGGAAATCTTGATAATTCAACGGCTTATGCGGTTGGCACGCTTTTCGCTATGATGCGGACGGCTTCAGAAACGAGCTTGGAAGGAGGAAGCGAAATGACGTGCAAACACTTCAGGCCGGGAAATGGGATTTGCGGATGCGGGATGCCGGTGGGGGAGCTTTACATGAAACTCATCTGCGGCAAGAGCCCCGAGAAATGCCCCCTCGTGGCGGCGGGCGTCGGTTTCTCGACCCCCGGCCTGAGGCTCTCGGGGGAATGTTAGAAGAGGGAAGGGCGCATGGCCTCTCTGACCGAGAAGATAGAGATACTTGAAAAGGCCGAGATAGAGGCGGCCCTCCGGAAGAGCGGATGGGTCAAGGCCAGGGCCGCCAGGATGCTCGGCATAACCGAGAGGATGATCGGATACAAGATCAAAAAATACGGCATAGAAAAGGGGGTGATGGCCGCAAGGCAGGAGGCTTCGGCGCAGAGCGAGACTCATTAGAGAGCACAATAAAAAAACTTTGGCATCCAAAAGGAGGAGAGATGAAAAGGAGCATCGTGACATTGATATTGACCGCCGCGGCCCTGATGGGCTTCGTGGCAGCCGCCCACGCGGAGGTCGAGAAGTCGGCCAGCGCCGACGCCAGCGTGATGAGCAACTACGTTTGGAGGGGCCTGAAGCTCAGCGACAGCTGGGTGGTGCAGCCCTCGGTGAGCTTCGGCTACGGCGGCTTCGGAGCGAACCTCTGGGCCAACTACGACGGCGACACGAAGGAGGCCAACGAGACGGACCTCACCCTGAGCTACGCGACATCCTTTGACAAGGTGGGCCTCGAGGTGGGCTACATCTACTACGCCCTGGAGGGCCTGAACGACACCCAGGAGCTGTACGCCTCGGTGAGCTACGATTTCGTGGTCTCGCCTTCGCTCACTTTCTACTACGACTACGATGAAGGCACCGGCGGCTATCTCGTCCTGGCAGTGGACTACGGCAGGGACCTGAGCGACAAGGCATCCCTTTCCGTGGGTGCGTCGGGCAGCTACCTTTTCGACAACAACGTGGTGGGTGTTGACGCAACCGGCGCGGAGTACAGCGACTTTCACAACGGCGAGATATACGCCTCGCTTGACTTTGCGGTTACGGAGAACGTGACGATTTCGCCCATGCTGGCCTACTCGTTCCCCCTGAGCGACGATGCGGAGGACATGATGAAGGCGACTTCCCTGGCCGTAAGCGGCGATGACGACAGCGACATAGTCTACGGCGGCGTGAACGTTTCGGTGAGCTTTTAGGGAATGTTGAACCATAGGAGGAAGGAATGAGAAAGATATTCTTGATAATAGTCATGGCGGCGCTCTTTCTGGCCCCTGCGTGGAGCGCCGCCGTGGCGGAGGAAGCGGGCCCTTACCCTCCCGCGGCGGAGCAGCCCGAGGCTGCTCCGCCCCCCGCTCCGGCCGAGGACCTCCCGGACCCCGGGGGGGCGAGCACCCTGGCGGCAGACCCCGGGGCGCCCGTGGACTTCGTCTGGGTCCTCGTGTGCGCCTTCCTGGTGTTCTTCATGCAGGCCGGGTTCGCCATGGTCGAGGGGGGCTTCTGCAGGGCGAAGAACGTATCCAACCTGATGATGAAGAACGTCATGGACGTGGCCATCGGCTCGCTGGGGTACTTCGCCGTGGGCTTCGCCATAATGTTCGGGGCGGACAAGATGGGCCTCTTCGGCACGGACGGCTGGTTCCTCACCGGGAGCACCTACGACGTGAGCAAATACATGCTCTTCATATTCCAGCTCGTTTTCTGCGCCACGGCGGCCACCATTGTCTCCGGGGCCGTGGCCGAGAGGCTTAAGTTCAGCTCCTATCTAATGTACAGCCTGGCCATCAGCGTCATAGTCTACCCCGTCTACGGACACTGGGTCTGGGGCGGCGGATGGCTGAGCACCCTGCCCTTCGGCATTGGGCACCTGGACTTCGCCGGCTCCGGCGTGGTGCACCTGGTGGGGGCGGGCGTGGGCCTTGCAGGGGCCATAGTGGCCGGGCCGAGGTTCGGGAAGTTCGGCCCCGACGGAAAGCCCAGGGCCATACCCGGCCACAACATGAGCCTGGCCGCCCTCGGCGTGTTCATTCTGTGGTTCGGATGGTTCGGCTTCAACCCCGGAAGCACGCTTTCGGCCCATGAGCTCAGGATATCCGTCATCGCCGTCAACACCAACATGGCCGCGGCGGCCGGGGCGGTGGCGGCCATGTCCGTCATGTACTTTAAAAGCAGCAAGTTTGACATCGGCATGACCTTGAACGGGGCCCTGGCGGGCCTGGTGGCCATCACGGCCTCCTGCGCCTGGGTGGAGCCCTGGGCG
>JASFVA010000216.1:0-3626 GCA_050050055.1 Nitrospirota bacterium | reverse complement strand
TGTGGCCCGAGTTGTTCTGCACGGTGAAGGAAAGCGCCCCCGTGGAGGGGCTATAGGAGAGGTCCTTTATGGTGGCGGCGAGCCTGAGCTGCTCCTTCGCCCGGTCGGAGCCCGCCTTGAGGGCAACGCCGTTTTCCTTGGGAGGCTGCCCGGCGCTCAGGTCCAGCGTAAGGACGTCGGGGCCCTTGTCGAGTATTTCAACGTTGACCGGGTCGTAGACCGGCCCGCCGGGGTCGAGGCTCGCCAGGATACGGGATATCCATACGTTGCCGCCCGTGAGGTCGTGGAGCGGAAGCCCTGAGTTGGGGTGCTCGGAGCTCTGGTCCGGCCTGATGGGTGCGCCCTTTTTGTTGCAGCCCGCCCCTCTGACGTCCCGCATGTGACAGTCCTGGCATTTTGCCGCCCACGTTATGCCGGGCGCGCCCTGGGCCTGGAACTCGGCGTTCGTGGCCGCGCCTCCCGGCCGGCCGTAGTCCGAGAGCATGAACTCGGAAAACGTCCTCTCCACGTGGAAGTAGGAAGAAGCCGAAAATTCTTCAGTATGGAGGTCCTCGCCCGTCGACCCCAGGTTTGCGAGGGCCGGGTTGGAGACGTCGTGGCACGTTCCGCAGAAGTACTTCGATTTATGGTAGCGGCTGTAGAGCATCCTGTGCCTCGCCTCGGCATCGGCGAAGCTCGCGCGTTTGTCGGAGTTCGTGCTTACGAAGTATTGCCCGCTTCCGTTTTCCGTGTAGGTGCCGTGCTTGGGAGAGTCGCTGACGAAGAAGGGCTGGCCGCTGAAGAGCTTGATGCCGGTGGATTGGACCTGGTCTTCCGTCCATGTCTTCGACGCCTCGTCTGTCGAGAGCGCCGAGGCCTCGTCCCAGTCCTCGCCGCTCGGGGCGGCGAAGAAGGGGTCCCACATGGTATGGCAGACATCGCAGTGCACGCCGTCGTAATCGCTTCCGGTCATGAGGGAGGCATTAGGAGGGTCGGAGCGGCCTCCTAGCCACCCTTCGGGGAAATGGCATCTCTCGCAGATATCGACGGCGTTCGGCGTGCCGAGGACGTTCAGCGAGTCGTTTCCCGCCACGGTCATGCAAGCCCAGAACAGGGGGTCTCTTGCCGCCTGGGCCATCATAGAGCCCTTCCAGTTGTGGCCCGGCTCCACGGAGGTGTTATAGCCCTCGTGGCAGTTCAGGCACCTGTTTGGCGCCTCGAGGTCCACTCCCTGTTCGGGCTGGGTGCCCGGCATCCTGACCAGCGGGTCCTCGCTTACGCTGGCCGTGGAAACCGCTTGTAAAGAAAAGATTAATACCAGAAAAGCCAGAATAGTGAGCGCTATCGGTTTCATGGTGTCCCCCTCAAGACCATCATTTAATTCGGTAGTGCCTTGATAATAGCAGTTATTAAGTAGAAGTCAATACGCTTTTTTGGCATGGAGAGGCGTACCCGGCAATTGATGTTTTGACAGCCGGCGCGTCTTTGTGATACCTTAAAGCATCTCTAACTTATTGATATTGCGTCTAAAAAGCTGCATAGCCGGAGTGGCGGAATTGGTAGACGCAAGGGACTTAAAATCCCTGGGAGTGATCTCCATGCCGGTTCGAGTCCGGCCTCCGGCACCATTGCCTCAAGGGCTGGCAGGGATTGTGGATATATGGGGGAAGGGCCTTAGCCGACATGCGGCTAAGAGGGTAAAGGGCCCCCGGGCCCGAGACTGCGGCCCGTGTGTCCGAAAATCCCATATGATTTCGCCGGCCAGCTTTCGCGGTTGGCTTTATGCGGACGCGATGAACCGCCTTCCCAGAATCGTTTGACATGGCCGGGTCTTATTTGGTTCCTTCCCTTGCGAGGCAAGATTATCAAATGGTTCGAGCTGTGCTATAATCGTTGCCGTGGAGCGGCGGAGACATACGCGGGTGCCACTTTCAGCCAACGTGATGCTTGTCCTTGAGAGGGGTGAGCCTCCATTGGTCCGGCGGGGAATGGTCTCGGCCATCTCTCTTGGCGGGATCGGGCTCTACCTTGTCCAGCCCGTGGACAGCGGCTCCAAGGTGACCCTCGAAAACCGCTTCCTGGTGACCGGCGGCGAGTTTAAGACCGAGGCCGTAAGGGGGACGACCATCTACTCTAAATACATCCGGGACACCTATTTGGTGGGGGTTGAATTTGACCAGGAACTGGACCCGAAGCAACACCCCGACCTCTACGGCAGAATTCAGGATATCCTCCAGTCATACTGAGGCCATTTATGGCGGCAAGGCTGATGAATCCCGGCGCATTCGTCGCGGAAAAACCAAAAGGAATTTATTCGCCATATAGCTGCCGGAAATAGAGCCCCCCTGGCCGAAGGGCGAGAGCCCCGGATTTTGCCTTTTTTTGCCTTCAAGCCTGACTTAATTCGTCCATAAAGCAGAAGGGGTCGCGCTCCTTAAGGACGTCCAGGCCGCAGCCGTGGGCCACGGCAAGGCAGCCGCCGCATACCGGGCGTATGGAGCAGCCGGAGCAGGCCTTCGGGCCGGCGCGGTAGCCCTCGGCCGCAGCGGAGTCGTAAACACCCGCGAGCCCCTGCTCGTAGACGTTCCCTATAGGAGAGGGGAATTTCCTGCAGGCGTGGGCCTCGCCGTCCGACAGGAGGGCTATGAAGTTGAAGGCCGCGCCGCAGCCGAAACCGGTGCAGCCGCCGAAGGGCCTTACTCCCCTCTTGTGGCGGATTATGTTTATGAGGTTGTCCTTGAGGCCCATTATCGGGCTTTCCTTTGCGGCGTGCATGTATTCCTCGAGGAATTCCATGAACCCGCCGCGCTCCGGCAGCGAGAGGCTTGCGCCTTCGCCGACCATGGCGAGGCGGTTGAAGTTGAAGGCGTCGACCCTTTCGCGGAGCAATTCAGCGAGGGAGATTACCTGGCCCATGTTGTCCCTGGTGAGGGTGAGCATCACCATCGAGTAGATCCCCTTCCGGCGCAGGAGGTCGAGGAACGCCAGGGTCCTGTCGAAGTGCCCGGGGCCGCGCACCTCGTCGTTTTGCCCGCGGAGGCCCTCCAGGCTTACCTGGAAGAAGTCCGGCTCCTGGATTCGCATAATCTCGTCGAGCTTCATCTCCGTGGTGGGGTTCCCGAGTATCGCTGTCTCGAAGCCCCGCTCCGCCGCGGCGCGGTAGAGCTCCATGAAACGCGGGTAGAGGAGCGGGTTGCCGCCCGAGAAGGAGACTTTCCCCCTCACATTGCGCTCTTTGCAGAAGCCCCTCAGCTGGTCGAGGACCCGGATGCCCTGGCCGGGCTCCATGGGAACGTGGTCGCTTCTGTCATAGCAGTGCTTGCAGTGAAGGTCGCAGGCCTGGGTTATGTGCCACTGAAGGACGAAGGTCGATGACGAAAGATACGGCTCGAATTTCTCCTCCGCGTAGTGCGCGTTGAGCGCCTTCCTTCTTATGAGCGACGGCGGCCCGAGGACAATTCCCTGCCGCACCCCGCGCTGTATGGCCCGGTCGATAGCGCCGACGGACGAATTACCCGCCTCGGCGGCGGCCTCCGCGCCGATGCCCTCGAATACGACCTTGAGGGCCAGGAGGTCCCTTTCATGCGGGACCCGCGCCGAGGGCTTCCCGGTCCGGGGGTCGAGCCAGATAAGAACGAGTTCCTCGC
>JASFVA010000215.1:0-3629 GCA_050050055.1 Nitrospirota bacterium | reverse complement strand
GGCCATGCGGTGGTCGAGGAGGCCGGGGGCTCGATGACGGACCTCGGGGGAAAACCCATCGTCTACAACAAGGAGAGCCTTAAGCACGAGGGCTTCGTGGTGACCGGGGACCCGAGGGTCAGGGCGATGATGGAGGGGCCTTCAGGCAGGCGCGGTGCCGGTTGACGTCCCCCGGCCCTTCCGAGCTTAGGCCCCGGAGAGCGGCGAAATAAGAATACTCATCCTCAATAGGCGGGACATCAAAAACCCCCTCGGCGGGGGGGCGGAGATATACACCCACGAGATATCGAAGGGCCTCGTGCGGGCGGGGCACGAGGTCACGGTCTTTGCGAGCCGCTTCCAGGGCGCCCCGGCCGAGGAGACGGTGGAGGGGGTTCGCCACCTCCGGGCCGGAGGCGAGTTTACCGTGCACTTCAGGGGCTTCCTCTATGCCCGGCGGAACAGGGGCAGGTTCGGGCTCATAATAGACGAGTTCAACGGCCTGGGGTTCTTCGGCTTCCTCCTGCCCCGGAGCATGCTCCTTATCCATCAGCTCTACAGGGAGTTCTGGTTCAGGGGGCTGGGGCCGGTGGCCGGGGCGATACCCTACCTGGTGGAGCCCCTCCTTCTCAGGCTCTACAGGAAGATGCCCGCCGTCACCGTCTCGGAGTCCACGAGGCAGGACCTCCGGGGGCTGGGATTCAGGGACGCGCGGATAGTGATGAACGCCCTCTCGAACGCGCCCCTCGACGCCGTGCCCGAGAAGGAGAAGGAGCCCACCCTGATATTCCTGGGCAGGTTCGCCCCCACGAAGAACCCCCGGGGCGCCCTCGAGATATTCCGCATGGTCAGGGCGGAGCACCCGGGGGCACGGCTCTGGATGGTGGGCTCGGGGCCCCAGGAGGAAGAGGTCAGGGAAGAGGCCGGGGGCGACGGGGGAGTCGCCTTCTTCGGGCGGGTGGACGAGGGGAGGAAGTTCGACCTCCTCCGCCGCGCCCACCTGCTTATAGTGCCTGGCGTCAGGGAGGGGTTCGGGATAAACGTTATAGAGGCGGCCTCGCAGGCGACCCCGGCCGTGGGCTACGACGTCCACGGGCTGAGGGACTCCATAAGGGACGGCGAAACGGGCCTTCTGGCCTCGGGCCCCGGCGACGCGGCCCTGAAGGTCCGGCGCATCCTCGGCGACCCGGGGCTCTACGCCAGGATGTCCTCCCGCTGCCTGGAGTACGCCAGGGGGTTCAACTGGCGGAGCCGCTCCGAGGAGTTCCGCCGCGCCCTCGAGGACTTCGGCCTCCTCTGACAGGCGGGCCTCGAAGTCGCCCTGGAAGGCCCCGGAGGTAGGAGGCCGGGCGCTCCATCCAAGCGTCCGCCGAAGCTCCTCTTTCGGCCCGCCGGTCTCCCGCCGCGCCTCGCGCGGGGCCCCGCGCGTCCGGGCAAAATACTTGACACCTCCTTAAACTTTGGATTATAGTTTAAGCCACGATTCAGCCGCTTTCCGGCCCGTCGGGGCCGGTCTGTTATTGGGGATCACAAAATAATCCACGAAAGGGGGTGAAATGATGAAAAAAGCAGCAGCCCTCCTGACCATTCTCGCGATACTCGCATTCGTTGGCACCGCCATGGCTGTCGCACCGGGCAAGACCGTGGAGTTCGAGGGAGGCCCGATGGGCAAGGTCGTCTTCGACGGCAAGACCCACGCCGACGCCGGCAAGAAGTGCATGGACTGCCATCCGAAGATCTTCCAGATGAAGCAGGGCAGCACCGAGATAACCTCTCCGCACGAAAACGGCGTTGCCTGCTGGACCTGCCATACCGGCGAGGAAGGAATGCCTACGAAGACCTGCACCGCCTGCCACAAGAAGTAAGGCTTTAAGCGAAGGGAACAACTAAAAAAGAGCGGGGGCCGTCATCGGCCCCCGCTCTTTTTTAGCTCAAGTTTGTTTTTCTTAGAGCCTTATCTCGATGAAGGATTTCTCCCTGAGGCTTCTGAGCCAGTCGGAGTAGGCCTCCATGAAGCGTCTTTCGGCGGCCTCGTCCTCCATGTCCGTATTCTCCTCGACCCTGACGATGTGGATGCCCCTTGAGGTCTCGAAAGGCCCGGCCACCTCCCCGGCGCCGAGGCCCGAGATGGCGCTGGCGAACTCCCTGACCATCGAGCTCTTCTGCACCCGGCCCAGGTCTCCGCCCGAGGCCGCCAGGGGGCCCTCGGAGTACTTGCCCACGAGCTCCACGAAGTCCGCGCCGGCCTCGAGCTCGGCCATTACGGCCTCGGCCTTCTCCGCGGCGCCGGGCCCTTTCGCTATGAATATCTGCCTGAGCCTCAAGTAGGCGTCGTCGGAGGCGCCGTCTTCCTGCCCCTCGTCGGGGGCCAGGAGCTTGCTCCTCACCCTTACGTCCAGGACCTTGTTTATTACCAGCTGCTCGCGGAGCTTTTCACGGTACTGCTGCATCTCCATGCCCTCGCCCGCTATGGCCTCCTCGAACTGCTCGTCGCTGAGGGAGTACTTGGCCTTGATGCCCTCGATGGCCGCGTCCACTTCGCGGTCGCCGGCCGTGATGCCGAGCCTCTTGGCCTCCTGGAGCTGGAGCTTCACGTTTATCATCTGTTCGAGGAAGGCCGATTCGTTCTCCTCGAATACGGCCTTCTTCTGCTCCACGCTCAGGGACTTCATGTTCCTGGCCATCTCGAACTCCATCGCCCCGTAGAGCTCGCCCCAGGTGATGGCCTCGTCGTTTACCACGGCCACCACCCTGTCAAGGAGTATCCCGGCCCCGGCCGGCGCGGCCGCGAGAGCCGCCACGACCGTTATCGCGATTATCGCCTTTTTAATATTAATGGTCTTCAGCATATCCTCGGCAGCTGCTCCCCCTGGAGCATCCGGAGCATGCGGGTCCCGCCGATTTCCGTCCGGAGGAGCACGGAGCCCGCGGGCCCGTCCTCCACCTCGCCCACTATCGAAGCGGCCCTGCCCGGGGGGTGCCCGCGCATGGCTTCGACGTAGTATTCTGGCATATCCCCCCGGACCAGGGCAACCACAACGCCCTCGTTGGCCACGTAGAGGGGGTCCAGCCCCAGGAGCTCGCAGGCGCCCCTTACGCCCGGGGCCACGGGCACGAGCTCCTCGCTTATGGCCATGCAGAGCCCGGTCTCGCGGGCGAACTCGCTGAGGGTGGTGGCCAGGCCCCCCCGCGTGGGGTCCCGCATGAGGCTGACCCCACCGGGCCTCTCGAGGACGTCCCTCACCATGGCGTTAAGGGGGGCCGTGTCGCTCAGGACCGGGGGGTCGAAGCTCAGGCCGTTGCGCTCGGCCATTACGGCCATGCCGTGGGTGCCCACCGGGCCGCTCAGGATTATCTTGTCCCCGGCCCTGACGCGCGAGGGGGCAAGCTCCACCCCCCGGCGAACGGCGCCCACGCCGGCGGTGTTTATGAATACGCCGTCGCCCTTTCCCTTTTCCACCACCTTGGTGTCGCCGGCCACTATCCTCACGCCAGCCCTGGAGGCGGCCCCGGCCATGGCCCTGACGACGCGCTCCAGGTCCCGGAGGGCGAAGCCCTCCTCGATTATGAAGCCCGCCGTGAGGTATAGGGGCTCGGCCCCGACCATGGAGAGGTCGTTCACCGTGCCGTTTACGGCGAGCTCGCCTATG
>JASFVA010000214.1:0-3635 GCA_050050055.1 Nitrospirota bacterium | reverse complement strand
TGGCGCGGTCGTCGAAGGTGTCCCCGGGCACGCCCTTGTCGAGCAGGGCGTCCAGGAAGGAGACCCTGGGCCAGGGCGCGGCGAAGTCTATGTCCCAGTTTCCGTAGCGGAGGTGGAGGCCGCCCAGGACCCTCTGGCAGACGTGGGTCAGCATCTCCTCGGTCAGGTCCATCAGGAAGTTATAGTCCTTGTAGGCCGTGTAGAACTCGAGCATGGAGAATTCGGGGTTGTGCCTGGTGGAGATGCCCTCGTTACGGAAGTTGCGGTTCAGCTCGTAGATGCGGCCGTATCCCCCTATGAGGAGCCTCTTTAGGTATAGCTCCGGGGCGATCCTCAGGTAGAGGTCTATGTCCAGGGCGTTGTGGTGCGTCCGGAAGGGCCTGGCAGCGGCCCCGCCGGGGATGCGCTGCATCATTGGGGTTTCCACCTCTATGTACCCCCTGGACTCGAGGAAGCCCCTTATGGCGCTTATTATGGCGCTCCTCTTCCGGAAGGTCTCCTTGACGCCGGGGTTCACTATCAGGTCGAGGTATCGCTGGCGGTAGCGGAGCTCCACGTCCCTCAGGCCGTGCCATTTCTCCGGCAGGGGGCGGATGGACTTGGTGAGGAGCTTCAGCTCCTCCACCTCCACGGTGAGCTCTCCCGTCTTCGTCCTGAAGAGCTTGCCCCGCACCCCCACGATGTCGCCCATGTCGAGCTTCTTCACCACGCCGTAGTCCTGGCCGAGGACGTCCTTTTTGAAATACACCTGTATCTTCCCCGTGCCGTCGTCCAGGTGGGCGAAGGCGGCCTTCCCGAAGCTCCTCATGGCCACGAGCCTCCCGGCCAGGGAGCAGCGGACGGGGCTTGACGAAAGCTCCTCGGCGCTCGCGCCCGAGTGCCCCTCCACGAGGGCGCCCGCCGAGTCCTCGCCCTCGAAGGCCCCGGCGAAGGGCTCCACGCCGGCCTCCCTGAGGTCGCGGAGCTTCTTGAGCCTGCTTTCTACGTGTTCGCTATGCTCTTTCATGTCATACAGGGAAAGGCTGAAGTACTTGAATTAATGATTATAAATACTAACCCCTTATTAGTCAAACTAAATGGGCAAAATGGGCAAAATGGGCGAAGCGGGCGGCGGAAAAGGGGCTTAAAGGCCCGGGCGGCGACAACGCAAGGTGGGAGCCGCCGAGATCGACCCGGCAGCGGTTGCGCCCGCCCCTGTGCTCGATTGCCCGAACCCGATGGCTTCCGCCGGCCAGGTTCGCGCGGCCGTCTCGAAAGCCGGCGGGGGCGCCCTTTCCCGGAAGCGACGGGATGAGGCCGGATTGTCTCCGCCTTGCCCCGGCGGCATCCCCGGAGAGGGGGGCGGCGGAGGCCTCGCGACAGGGCATTAGTGCAAAATAGTTATTTAATTACAATAAGTTATGCCATAACGTTCCACGTGGAACACACAGAGATGGGATGGCCTCGGGGGATTTACCGCCGTTCCCAAGGTTTTTTCGGGAACGTTCCACGTGGAACAGCATGTTTTAGGGATATTGCTCAGGGGAGCTTGATGCCGTAGGCCTTTATCTTCCTGTGGAGGTTCGAGCGCTCGATGCCCAGGGCCTCGGCGGTGCGCGATACGTTGAAGTTGTGCTCCTTGAGCTTCCCGGCCAGGAAGTCCTTCTCGAAGGCCTCCCGGGCGTCCTTGAGGGTCTCCATCTCGAAGTAGTCCGTGCCCGGGGCCTCGCCCCCCGCCTCCAGGACCGCGGCCTCTCCGATGGTCTCCGAGGGGGTCATTATGACGAGCCTCTCGATGAGGTTCCTGAGCTCCCTTATGTTTCCGGGCCAGTCCCTCTCCTTTAGCCTCTTCATGGCCTCCGGCGTCAGGGCCTTCTTGGGCTGGCCGTACTCCGCCGCCAGGAGCCCGAGGAAGTGGTCCACCAGGAGGGGGATGTCCTCGATCCTCTGCCTCAGGGGGGGCGTGGTGATGGGTATCACGTTGAGCCTGAAGTAGAGGTCGTCCCGGAAGAGCCCCTCCTTTATCCTCGAGGGGATGTCCTTGTTGGTGGCGGCGATGACCCGCACGTCCACCTTTATGTCCTTGGAGCCGCCCACGCGCTGGAACTGCTGCATCTCTATCACCCGGAGGAGCTTGGCCTGGGTCTGGGGGGACATGTCGGCTATCTCGTCGAGGAAGAGGGTGCCGCCGTCGGCCAGCTCGAACTTGCCCCTCTTTCGCTCGAAGGCCCCGGTGAAGGAGCCCTTTTCGTGGCCGAAGAGCTCCGACTCTATTAGCTCCTGGGGGATGGCCGCGCAGTTCAGTTCCACGAAGGGCCTGTCGGCCCTGGGGCTCAGGGCGTGGAGCCTCCGGGCCACCACCTCCTTGCCCGTGCCGGACTCGCCGGTGATGAGGACCCTCGCCGGGCCCTTCGCCGCGCTCTCCACCTGCCGCCTCAGGGACTCCATGGCCGGGGTCTCGCCGACGAGGGCCCACTTTTTCGTCAGGGACTCCCTGAGGGCCCGGTTTTCCGTCTCCAAGGTGCTGCGCTCCAGGGCCCGCTGCGCCACCAGGACCACCCGCTCCAGCGAAAGGGGCTTTTCGAGGAAGTCGTAGGCCCCGTTCTTCGTGGCCCTCACGGCCATCTCTATGTTTCCGTGGCCCGATATCATGATGACCGGCATGGCGGGGCTGCGCTCCTTGATGCGCTCCAGCACCTCCAGGCCGTCCATCTCGGGGAGCCATATGTCCAAAAGGACGAGGTCCGGGGGCTCGGACTCGATCTTCTCCAGGGCCTCGGCGCCGCTCCGGGCCGAGGCCACACGGTAGCCCTCGTCGGCGAAGATGTCCGAGAGGCTCTCCCGGATGCCTTCCTCGTCGTCCACTACCAGCACCATGGGCTTGGGCATGGGCTTCTAAGCCTCCTTCACATGGGTAGCTCTATGGTGAATACCGTCCCTCGGGGGACGTTGTCCCTGACCCTTATGTGGCCGTTGTGCTCAGCCACTATTCTATCGGCTATGGCCAGGCCGAGGCCAGTGCCCCCCTTCTCGGTGGAGAAGTAGGGGACGAAGAGCCTCTCCTTCGCCTCGTCGCTTATGCCGGGGCCCTCGTCGGCCACCTCTATGTAGAGCTTGCCGGCCTCCCGGTCGGGGGTAATCCTCACCTCTATGGTTCCGCTCTGCCCCATGGCCCTGACGGCGTTCTCAAAGAGGTTCAGGAGCACCCTCCGGAACTGCGCCCTGTCCAGGGGGATGGGGGGCGGGTGGCCGCTCCTGAGCACGTTTATCGTAAGGCCCTTGTAGTCGCCGTAGAGCGAGGCCGCCTCCTCCACGACCTCCCCGGGGTCCGTGGGCTCCAGCATGGCCCGGGGCATCTTCCCCAGCCGGGAGAACTCGTCCACCAGGGTCTTGAGGCCGTCGACCTCCCTGATTATGGTCTTCATGGAGCGCTCGAAGACCCGGTCGAACTCGCCGTCGCCCGAGGCCTTCTTCTTCAGCATCCGCTCCGCCGAGAGCTTGATGGGGGTGAGGGGGTTTTTAATCTCGTGGGCCATCCTGCGGGCCACCTCCTGCCAGGCCATGGCCCTCTGGGCCGTCACCAGGTCCGTGAGGTCGTCGATGACCACCAGGAGGCCCAGGAAGTGGTCCAGGGCCCCCCTGAGGCCGGTTATCGA
>JASFVA010000213.1:0-3679 GCA_050050055.1 Nitrospirota bacterium | reverse complement strand
CTCTACGGCGACCTCGATTATTCGGTGATAGACGAGTTGCCACCGGGCAGGACCCCGGTAAGGACCCTGCTTTTTACGCCCGACCAGAAGCAGGAGATTTACCGCCTCGTCTCCGAGGAGGTTTCCTCGGGGGGGAAGGTCTATGTGGTCTACCCGGTCATCGAGGAGTCCGAAAAGGCGGCCCTCCGCTCCGCCACCATGGGCGAGGAGGCCTTCAGGAGGGTCTTTCCCGACCTCCGGGTCTCGCTCATCCACGGCCGCATGAAGCCCGCCGAGAGGGACGCCGTGATGGGCGAGTTCAAGGAGGGGAACATAGACATACTCGTGAGCACCACGGTGATAGAGGTGGGGGTGGACGTGCCCGAGGCCTCGCTCATGCTCGTGGTGCACGCCGAGAGGTTCGGCCTTTCGCAGCTCCACCAGCTGAGGGGCAGGGTGGGCCGGGGCCGCCGCCGTTCGGGCTGCCTCCTCCTTGCCTACGGCCCCCTGAGCGATGACGCAAGGCGCAGGCTGGAGGCCATGACCCGGACCTCCGACGGCTTCAAGATAGCCGAGGAGGACCTGGAGATAAGGGGGCCCGGGGAGCTCATGGGCACGAGGCAGTCCGGGATGCCGGGGCTCAGGGTGGCCAACCTCGTGAGGGACGCCAGGCTCCTCGAGCCGGCCAGGCGCGAGGCCTTCTCGCTGATAGAGAGCGACCCCGAGCTTTCGGGGGCGCCGGCCCTGAGGGCCGGGCTCGAGCGGTTCTGGCGGGGGAGGATAGAGCTTTTCAGGACTGCGTGAATATAATAGTAGGAGTTCGCCGATCAGGTAGAAACGCATCCAGGCCCTCGGGGGCCACTAAGGAGGTATTATGATAGAGAAGATCAAGAGCAGCCTCGACTCCGGCGTGGGAAAGGTCAAGGGGTTTGCGAACCTCTTCTCCGACAGGCTCAAGGTCGAGGCGTCGGTTATAAAGCTGATGAAGGAGTCCGGCGGCCTCGAAAAGGAAAAGGAGGCGCACTTCAGAACCATAGGGGAGAGGGTCTTCGAGCTCCGGGGGGGCGGCGAGGTGAACGTCTTCGAGGACATAGTGATAAGGCAGACCCTGGACCGGATAGAGAAGCTTGACGCCGAGATCGCGGAGATAAAGAAAAGGGCCTCCGAGATCAGCAAGGTCGAGTAATGCTCCAGTATGTGGTTATCGCCGTTTTCGGCCTTGCCGTGGGCTCCTTCCTGAACGTCGTCATCTGGAGGGTTCCCCGCGGGAAGTCCATTGTGAGCCCCTCTTCGCGGTGCCCCTCCTGCGGGGCCGCCATAAGGCCGCTGGACAACATCCCGGTGTTGAGCTACCTGCTCCTCCGGGGCAGGTGCAGGTACTGCGGGGCGGGCATATCGGCCCGGTATCCCTTTGTCGAGGCCCTGAACGCCGTGCTCTGGGCCGTGATGTACTGGCGCTTCGGCATGGGCTGGCACCTGCCCGTTTACCTCGCCCTTGCCTCGGCCTTCGTGGCTGTCGTCTTCATAGACCTGGACTTCCAGATAATCCCCGACTCCATAACCCTTCCCGGCATACCCATAGCGCTCCTGGCGGGGATGTTCCTCCTTCCGGACCCGGTGGCCCGGGCGATACCCCTTGGGTGGCAGGCCTCGCTGGCCGGGGCGGCGCTGGGCTTCGGGCTTTTCTGGGTCGTGGCCGTGCTAAGCCGGGGGGGCATGGGAGGCGGGGACATAAAGTTCATGGCCGTCGCCGGGGCGGCCACGGGATGGAAGGGCGTGCTGATGACGACCTTCCTGGGCAGCCTGGCCGGCTCCGTCATCGGGGTCTTCCTGATGGTAGTCAAGGGGCGGGGTAGAAAGGCGAAGATACCCTTCGGGCCCTTCCTGGTCCTGGGCGCCCTCCTCACGCTCCTTTTCGGGCAGGAGATAATGAGGTGGTACCTCGATGCCGGACGTTAAGCTGACGCTCATAATCGCAACCCTGGTGCTCGCCGTGGCCCTGGGCCTGGTGGTGGGGACGATGTTCTACGTTTCGGTGAGGCGGCGCAAGGCCCTCCCCAAGAAGGGCGGGACCTCGGAGGTGGGCTTCGTGGTGGACACCTTCCACCAGCTCGTCGCCGCCCTCAAGCAGAAGGAAAGCGAGCTCCAGGAACTGAGGGCGAGGGCGGAGGAGAGGGCCGGGGACATAGAGTCCTACAACGAGAACATACTCCAGAGCGTCCCCAGCGGCGTGATAAGCACGGACAGGGCCTGGAAGGTGGTGAAGGCGAACGCCGCCGCGGGGCGCATACTGGGCCTGGAGCCGGGGGGGCTCCGGGGCACGGACTTCAGGGAGCTCTTCCCCGACGAGAGGATGCGGCGGCCGGACAAGCGCGGGGAGGCACAGTACGTCACGGCCTCCGGAAAGCGTCTCTGGCTGGGCTATTCCCTTTCTCCCCTGGTGGATTCCGGCGGCGCGGAGATAGGGCGGCTGTTCGTCTTCACGGACCTCACGGGCCTCAAGGCCCTGGAGGAGCAGGCGGAGCTCAGGAACAGGCTCTCGAGCCTCGGGGAGATGTCGGCGGGCATCGCCCACGAGCTCAGGAACTCCATGGGCGTGATAGGGGGCTACATGCGGCTCCTTACGAGGCAGGCCGACCCGTCCCTCAAGGAGACCGTGGAAGCCGTCAACTCCGAGGTGGGCGTCATGGACAGGACGATAACCGACTTCCAGGCGTTCTCCCGCTCGAGGGAGCTCAACCTCTCGGAGGTCCGTCTGCGGCCCCTCGCGGAGTCCGCCTCGCAGGGAGTGCTGGCCCGGAGGCCGGACATCGAGGTGGTCTTGGACGTCCCCGGGGAACTCTCCCTGGAGGGCGACGAGGTCCTCCTCAGGCAGTCCCTGGCTAACCTCATCCAGAACGCCGCCGACGCGATGCCCGAAGGCGGAAGAGTTACCGTCTCCGCCGAGGCGTCGGAGGGCGGGGTAACCGTATCGGTTCTGGACGCAGGCCACGGCATAGACGACGAGATGCGCGAGAAGATATTCCTTCCCTTCTTCACCACCAAGGAAAAGGGCACCGGCCTGGGCCTGGCCATAGCGCACCGCACGGTGATAGACCACTCCGGCGACATGGCCGTGGAAAGCCTCGAAGGGGGCGGCACGGCCTTCAGGGTGACGCTGCCCCTCAGGCAGCGGCCCGAGAGGCCATAGCCTGGAAGCCGCGCAGCCAGCGGTCAGATTAGTGGTTGAGCTCCCGGCGGCTGCTGCGGGGCGAGCGGCCCTCGGGCACCGAAAGGCAGGAATTGGCCAGGATGTGCTTCACGAGGCGGTAGCGTTCGTCGAGGGTGAGGTCGAAATAGAACTCGCTTCCCATGAGGATGGCGACTACCTCCCGGTAAAGCTGCTGCTCCCTGAGAATTTCGGTTTCCATCTTTTCAAGTTCCATGACATTCACCTCACCTCTATATGTAGCAAAAGAGGTGCCAGAATCTCGCTGACCGGCCAGAATCGCGCCATTTTTCGCCCCGAATCCCGGGGCTTTTGCAACTGCTTGATTTAGCTCAGTTTTCCCCGTATTTCGCGACGCGCCGGGACGAGGGGCGGAGAAGCGCCCAGGCCAATGGATCATATATAGATTGTTTTAGGCGTGATTTCAGCGGGGATTGTGCGGAAAGTGGCATAAAGGCTGGAAGAGGTGACATAAATTGTCACTAAATATAT
>JASFVA010000212.1:0-3694 GCA_050050055.1 Nitrospirota bacterium | reverse complement strand
CGACATCACGGTGCTTGCGGCCTCCCACGACGAAGCCTTCCTCGAGTGCGCCACGGAGGCGAAGGCCCTGGCGCCACGCACCGGGGCTCAAAGAGGGGCGGAGGAGGCATGAGGGAGATAATAGACATACCCTACTGGGCGCTGGCCCTGGGATACCTGCTCCTCCTGGTTCCATTTTCACTGGTGATGCTCTACCGCGCCAGGACGGCGGGGCTCCTCATGGCGGTGACGAGGATGACGGTGCAGCTCATATTCGTGGGCCTGTACCTCGAGGTCATCTTCAGGCTCGACAGGTGGTGGCTCACGGCCCTGTGGCTCCTGGCCATGGTGGCGGTGGCCGACCTCTCGGTGCTCCGGGGAGCGGCCCTCAGGGCCGGGCGCTTCTTCGGCCCGCTTTTCGCCGCGGTCCTGGCGGGCACGGCCCTGCCGCTTTTCTTCTTCGTCCTGGCGATACTCCGGATACCGGAGGCCATGGAGCCCCAGTACGTGATTCCCATCGGAGGGATGATAATGGGCAACTGCCTGCGGGCCAACATCATCGGCATAGGCCGGTTCTACCGCTCCATCGACGAACGCGAAAGCGCCTACCTCTACGCCCTCGGCCAGGGCGCCACCCTCAGGGAGGCCGCGCGCCCCTTCTCGAGCGGGGCGCTTTCCGAGGCCCTGGCCCCCACCATCGCGACCATGACGACCGTGGGGCTCGTCTCCCTTCCGGGCATGATGACGGGCATAATGATGGCCGGCGTGGAGCCCTCGGCAGCCATAAAGTACCAGATAGCCATCATGATAGCCATCTTCTCGGGGACGGCCCTCACCGTGGCGAGCGGCGTGGAGCTCACCATGCGGTCGGCCTTCACCCCCTACGGCGTCCTCAGGGCCGACGTCTTCAGGAAGGGCGGACGCTGAGGGCGGGCGCGCTCCTTGACCCTTCCGGCTTAATTAGGTATATTCTCTATCAAACTTCCCGCGCGCCGGAGATATTGTGATGAGAGCGAAGACAGGAATAACGGACGCCGTGAAGGGCCTCCTCATAAAGGTGGACATCTTCTTCCACGTGGTGGCGGCCCTGCTCCTGCTCGTGGCCTGCGGCATGATCCTCTACTACGCGGCGGCCACCCTGCTTGAGCCCTCCCCCCAGGCGGTGATACACCTCATAAACGACGTCCTCCTGGCGCTCATCATCCTGGAGCTCCTGTGGACGGTGCTCAGGTTCCTGAAGAAGCAGAAGTTCATAATCGGCCCCTTTCTCGCCATAGGCGTGATCGCGGCGATAAGGAGGATACTCCTGATAGAGGCGCAGACGTCGTTCATGGAGCACGCGCCGCGGGAGAAACTCTACGAGATAGGGCTCAGCGCCGGCGTGGTGATAATCCTGATGGCCGCCTACTACCTGTCGGTGAAGTCCGAGAACTTAATCAAGGAGAAATAGATCATGGCGAAAATTCTCGACGGACGAGTACTGGCCGAGGCAATCAGGAAGGATGTGAAGGCCGAAACCAGGAAGCTCAAGAAGCTGGGCATCGACGTGGGCCTGGCCATCCTCAGGGTGGGCGAAAACCCCGCTTCCACGCAGTACTACATGGCCACCCTCAAGGCCTGCGAGAACATGGGCGTGAAGCCCTACCGCTTCGAGCTCCCCGAGGAGGCCTCGACGGGGGAGGTGCTGAACGTAGTCCACGCCATCAACGTCGACGAGCGCGTAAACGGGCTCCTGGTGCTATTCCCCCTGCCCGAGAGGATAAACTCCCGGAGGATAGTGAACGAGATAACCCCCGAAAAGGACGTCGACGGCCTGGGCTATCTGTCCATCGGGAGGCTGGCGGCCGACGAGTCCACGTTCCAGATCTTCGACGAGGCGAGCTACAAGGGGCTTTTCGCCCAGCGCTACCAGCCCCGCGTCTCGGGCTTCCTCCCCTGCACCCCCTTCGGCGTGATAAGGCTCCTGGAGCACTACGGCGTGCAGGTGAAGGGGAAGGACGCCGTGGTGGTGGGAAAGAGCCTTGCCGTGGGGAAGCCGCTCTCGCTGATGCTTCTCGCCAAGGAGGCCACCGTGACCGTCTGCCACCGCGAGACGAAGGACCTGGCAGCGGCGTGCAGGCGGGCCGACATCATCTGCTCGGCCACCGGCGTGCCGAAGCTTATAAAGGCCGGCATGGTGAAAAAGGGCGCCATCGTGGTAGACATCGGCATCAAGGTCCTCCCGGGGGGAAAGATTGTGGGCGACGTGGATTTCGGGGCCGTCCAGAAGAAGGCCTCCCGCATTACCCCGGTCCCCGGCGGCGTCGGCCCCGTCACCATAGCCATGCTCCTTGAAAACACCGTGCGCTCGGCCCGCATCACCGAGCACGTGAAAAGCCCCCTCATGATGGGCTGAAGCGCCGTGCCCCCAAAAGGCTACATAGACCTTCACGTCCACGGCCTCGGCAGGTTCGACACCAGGACCACCGTGCCCGGCGAGCTTCTGAAGCTCGCCGCCTCGCAGGCGAGGGCCGGGGTCTCGGCCATTCTTCCCGCGATATATTCGGGCCCCGTCGAGGCGATGCGCAGCCAGATGGCCGCCGTGTGCGAGGCCATGCGCATCCAGAGGGCCGGGGCGAAGATACTCGGCCTCCACCTGGAAGGCCCCTTCCTGAGCCCTTCCAGGGCGGGAGCCCAGGACGCAGGGACTTTCTTGAGGCCCACGCTTACGAGCCTGAAAAGCCTTATCGGCGGATTCGAGGGCGCCGTGAAGGTGATGACCCTGGCCCCCGAGCTCCCGGGGGCCCTGAAGGTCATAGAGCGGTGCGCCTCCCTGGGCATAAGGGTCAACATGGGGCACTCCGACGCCACCTACGCCCAGGCCATGGAGGGAAAGCGCGCCGGGGCCGCGGGAGTAACCCACCTCTTCAACGCCATGCGCCCCTTCCACCACCGGGAGCCGGGGCTGGCCGGGGCCGGGCTCCTGGACGAGGACCTCTACGCCGAGGTCATACCCGACGGCGTCCACCTGAGCGCCGAGGTGCTCAGGATGGTCTTCAAAACCAAGCCCGAAGGGCGTATAATCCTGGTGTCGGACGCCGTCAAGGGGCCGCAGTACAAAAAGGGGGTTCTCCAGGGAGGCGCAATCTCCCTGGCCCGCGGGGCGGGGATACTGAGGGGCCTGGGCATCGGAGAGAAGGCCATCGGCCGCGCGGCCCGCACGAACCCCGCGCGATACCTGAAGGGAGCGTAAACCCAATGAAAAGGCTCGCGATTCCGATACTAATCATGATACTGTCCTTGCCCGTTCCACTCTGGGCGGGACAGAAGGAGGCAAGCGTTATGGAAGCAGTCAAGGACATCCACTGGCTCGGCCACGACACCTTCAAGATAGTCGGCGAAAAGACCATCTTCACCGACCCCTTCAAGCTGAAGAAGAATGACAAGGCGGACATAATCCTGATAACCCACGAGCACTACGACCACTGCTCGCCAGAGGACGTGGAGAAAATCCAGGGCCCCGACACCGTGATAGTGGCCACGGCCGACTGCGCCGGGAAGCTGAAGGGCAATATTAAGACCGTCAAGCCCGGCGACAAGCTCACCGTGGACGGAGTGGATATAGAGGCCGTGCCCTCCTACAACACCAACAAGAAGTTCCACCCGAAGGGCAACGACTGGGTGGGCTACATCTTCACGGCGAGGGGAGCGAGGATATACATCGCCGGCGACACCG
>JASFVA010000211.1:0-3706 GCA_050050055.1 Nitrospirota bacterium | reverse complement strand
CAAATAGGTATTCTTCTAATTCTACATCCTTTGCTCTGAGAATATCTTCAATAGTATAAGTAGTATAAGTAGGGTGGGCTGTGCCCACCGCTTTTAAGCCTTCGCATATGAAACCTCCTGGATTCCGGGTCGCCCGGAATGACGGAAAGGTCGCTTCCGTGCCGTTGTTCCGCTGCGCTTTTGTTCTACTGCCCTGTTGCTCTACCGCGCTTTTGTGCTGCCGAACGCCGTTCCGGCCTGAGCCTCCCCCCTACTTCTTCGGCATCTCCATCTGCTCGGGCTCGCACAGGAGCTCGGGGTTTACCGCAACCTGGCCGCAGTTGCGGCACTTGAAGCGAAGGTTGTGCACCCTGTTGTGGCAGAAGTCGGCCCTCTCCACGTACTTCGTGCCGCACCAGTCGGCCTTCTTCCCCATCCCCTGCACCTTGCATATGCCGTGCTGGTCCAGGGAAACGGCGCCGCAGTTTGCGCAGATGAACGCCTTCGTCTCCTTCGGCAGAGGGACGTGTGTTTCCTTTTTCTTGCCCATTCCGGGGGCGCTCCTTTCTCCATCCAGATTTAACCAAGCATCGCCCAGGTGGCTATCGGCCTGGCAAGGTTATAATAATTATTAGATTATCTTATTTTCAAGATAAATGGAACCCGCAACCCCGGGGCTTCCATAAAGCGACCTGCAGCGGGGCCCGCCCCCTTCCGCCGTCTCCCGGTTTGCATAACCCCATGAAAACATCTAAAATCAACTCTATGCTTACCCGGACGAAGGCCACGGCCCTTTTCCTCCTGGCGCTCTTGTTGACACCCCTGCCCGCGGCCCGGGCCGCCGAGAAGAAGGTGGTGGCCTCGGTGCTCCCGGTCTGGGTCTTCGCCGCAAACGTGGCCGGCGAGAGGGCCGAGGTGGCCCTCCTCGTGAGGTCGGGCGCCGACCCCCACACCTTCACCCTCAGCCCCTTGGACGCGGGCAGGCTGGAGCGCGCCGACCTCGTCCTCTTAAACGGGGCCGGCCTCGAAGAGCACATGCTCAGGGCCCTGGAGATGAAGAAGGCCCGCGCCATCTCCGACGGCGTGGACCTGATAATGGTTGGCGGGCGGCCCGACCCCCACGTGTGGCTCGACCCCGTGAGCGCCCAGAGGCAGGTGGTCAACATCGCCGCGGCCCTTTCGGCGATGGACCCGGAGGGCAGGGACTACTACGCCCAGAACGCCCTCCGCTATAACGAGCGCCTCCAGGCCCTGCACGAAAAGATAGAGGCGGGGATCTCGGAGATCCGGTACAGGACCCTCATCACCTACCACGAGTCCTTCAACTACTTCGCCCGGCGCTACGGCCTGAGCTCCTATTCCCTCACGGGGCCCGACGCCGAGTCCCCCCTGCCCACGCGCATGAGGAGGGTCTACGACCTGGTCAAATCCCGGGGAGTCCCCGCCGTGTTCGAGGAGTCCCATATCAAGGCGGGCGCCCTGGAGAGGCTCTCCCGCGACCTGGGCGTCGAGGTCTGCACGCTGGAGACCGTGGTTAGCGGCGAGCCCTCGCCCGGCCTCTACGAGCGGGCCATGGAGCGAAACCTCCGGAGCATCATGCGCTGCCTGGGAGGCGACTGACATGGCCCCCGTGATAGAGGCCGAGAACATCCGCGCTGGCTACGACGGAAGGGCCGTGGTAAAAAACGTGACCTTCTCCGTCTCGGAGGGCGACGTGGTGGCCGTGCTCGGCCCCAACGGCTCGGGCAAGACCACGCTGCTCAAGGCCGTCCTGGGCACCATCCCCCTCAAGGAGGGCAGGGTCAGGCTCTTCGGAAAGCCGAGCCTCGGCGAGGAGGAGCGCGAGAGGCTCGTCTCCTACATCCCCCAGAGGGTGGACCTCGACCGCACCTTCCCCATCACGGTGGGCGAGATGCTCGCCCTCAGCCCCCGGGGCCCGGAGGCGGAGCGCTTCTTGCGGCTCCTGGAGCTCCAGGGGCTGATGAAAAAGAAGGTCGGCGACCTCTCGGGCGGGCAGATGCAGCGGGCCCTCCTGGCCTATGCCCTCATGAAGGGGCCGGGCCTCCTCATCATGGACGAGCCCACCACCTGGGTCGACGCCCGCGGCGCAAGCTGCATCCTGTGCATGGTCGAGGAGCTCAGGGCCGGGGGCGTGGCGGTGCTCATCGTCTCCCACGACTACTCCATGATAAAGCCCATATCCACCCACGTCCTGGGCATGGGGCACGACGAATTCTTCTTCGCCGCCGCCGGTAGCCCGGGGCTGGAGGAGAAGCTGCACTCCGTCTTCGGCACCATGCACCACGCCGAGGAGGGGGCCTCCCACTGCATGCACTGCGGCCTTCCCATGAAGGAAGGTGAATAGCCTTGCCCGCATTCCTCGAATACCCCTTCATGCGCGAGGCCCTGGCCATGGGGCTGATACTGGGCGTGCTGCTTTCGCTGATGGGGCTTTTCGTGGTCACCAGGGGGATGTCCTTCTTTTCGAACTTCATCGCCCACTCCGCCATACTCGGCGGGGCCCTGGCCCTGGTGGCGGGAGTGGAGCCCACGGTCTTTTTGATACTCTTCAGCCTGCTTGTGGCCTTCGCCGCCTCGGCTGTCTGGAGCTCCTTCCCCCTTTCGCGCGACACTGTGCTGGGGGTCTTCTTCGGGGCCACCGTGGCCCTGGGCGTGATACTCATAGCGGTGAAGGGCCTGGGCCAGCAGAGCCTCGTCCGGTTCCTCATAGGCGACATCCTGCTCGTGAGGCCCATGGACATATGGCTCTCGTCGGCCCTCCTGGCCGTCTTCCTCGTCTTCTTCCGGGCCAACAGGCGCAGGCTCCTGAAGGCCTCCTTCCTGCCCGAGATATCCGAGGCCGAGGGAGTGAGGGTGAGGCTCTACGACTACTCCCTCATCGCCCTCATCGCCGTGACCATAGCCCTCTCGATAAAGCTCATAGGCGTCATCCTGGCAAACGCCATGGTCGTCATCCCCGCCGCCAGCGCCAAGGTCGTGAGCAGGAGCTTCAGGCAGTTCATGCTCATAGCCCCCGCCGTCGGCGTGGCCTCCTTCGCCGGGGGGATAACGCTTTCCTACTACCTCAACCTCCCCTCGGGCCCCTCGGTGATAGCCGTGGCCTCGGCCTGCTTCGTCCTGGCCCTGGCGGCGAGGTTCCTGGGCCCGGCGGGCTCCTGAGGCCGCGTGCGCTACCTGATAGTGGGCAACGGCCCGGCCGGCACCACGGCGGCCGAGCACATAAGGGCGAACGACCCCCGGGGCGGGATAACCGTCGTCACCGAGGAGCGCCTCCCCTTCTACAGCCGCATCCGCCTCGTCGACTACCTCGCCGGCGAGGCCGCGGAGGAGGAGCTGGTGCTCAAGGCGCCCCGCTGGTACGAGGAAAACGGAATCGCCCTGAGCCTGGGGACCAGGGCGGCCTCCCTCGACACGGCGCGGAAGGCCCTCTCCACATCCTCGGGAGAGCCCTACGCCTATGACAAACTGCTCCTGGCCACCGGGGGGCGCAGCTTCGTCCCCCCCATCGAAGGGGCCGGAAAGAAGGGGGTCTTCACCCTCAAGACCATCGAGGACGCCCGCGCCCTGAGGGAGTACTCGCGCGACGCGGAGGACGTGGCCATCATCGGCGGCGGCGTGCTGGGCCTGGAGATCGGAAACGCCCTCCTTAAGGCGGGCATGAAGGTCTCGGTGGTGGAGTTCTTCCCCAGGCTCCTCCCCCGCCAGG
>JASFVA010000210.1:0-3716 GCA_050050055.1 Nitrospirota bacterium | reverse complement strand
TTTCTTCCCCTCGTCGAGGGACGCGCGTCATTATCCCTCTTGAACCCGCCGGGCAGAGACTTCTTGACGGCTTCGCCGTAGGACCCGTTAGACCTCTTTGTGGCTTCCCGGCGCTGCGCCTTCGGTCTCTCGACCTGCTTCCCGCGCGCTACCCTTCCCTGGGAGCTTTTCCCCACCGAAGGGGACGGGGGCCCGACCGAGGGCGGGCCGCTCGCCCGACCGCGTGAAACGATTTTTCTGCCCGATGAGCCGCCCTTAAGGTCCCTTGTGCGCGGCCCGGCCACTGCCCTGGCCTCCCTTCCGGGGGCGCGCGACGGGGAATCCCTCCTGACGCTCCTGGGCTCCGTCCTGCCAAGCCTCTTCCCGGGAGCATCGAACTCTCTGGATGCCCCGAGCATTCCGGCGGAATCGAACCTTCCCCTGTCGGGGCTCCGGCGGGCCGTCTCCCTTGTCCGGCCTTCCCTCCGGGGGAGTCTTTCGGGTGTGCTCAGTTCCCTCCTTCGCTCCGGCCTCTTCGCCTTAACCTCCGGCCTGGGGGAAGATTTCCCCCGCGAAGCCACACCGGGGGTCCGGTCCCTCGCGGATTTCCTTCCGACTTCCCGCTCCGGGGGCCTGCCCCTCGCATTAGTGCGGGCAAACCGGCTGTCCTCGCGGGGCTTTATGGCTTTCCTTCCGACCTCTCTTTCCGAGGGCCTGCCCCTCGCATTAGCGCGGGAAAAACGGCTGTCCTCGCGGGGCTTTATGGCTTTCCTTCCGACTTCCCGCTCCGGGGGCCCCGGCCTTCCTGCTCTCGCGTCGAGCCTGTCCCTGCTTCCGGGGCCGAGTTCGAAGGGCTTTTTCGATACGGCGGGGCCGCGCCTTCTTTCGACCCGCTTGGGGGCCGGCCCGTCGAGCTTCCAGCCGGGGCGGCGGTCCCGGCGGATGTTCTTTGCCACGCCCCGGGCGCCGTGCCTTTCGGGCTTCATGTCCGGCGGGCCCTGGAACTTCCAGTCCCTGTTCTTCCGGCGGAAGAAGTCCCGGCCGAGCTTAACGCGGGCGTACTTTCCCTTTTTGAAGCCGTCCCTGTGGACCACGGTGACGGCGTTATGGATGTGGACGTTCCTGTGGAAGCGTTTGACCACCGTCTTATTGATGTTTATGTTTATGCTCAGGATGTTGACCGAGCGGGGGCCGTAGTATCCCCGGGCGTAGTATATCTCGCCGGGGGCGAGGGGGACCCACGCCACATAGCTCGGCGTGTATATCCATGCCACGTAGCCCGGGGCCCAGTATACGTCCCTGTGGCGCGGGGGGACCCAGCACCAGCCTATGCGCGCCACGTGGGTCCACCTGCCGTAGTGGTAGGGGACCCAGCCCCACCGCTCGTAGGAAACCCACACGTAATCTCCGCGCACCCACCTCCACCTGCCGTGGCGGTAGGGGGCCCAGCCCACGGTGACCGAAACCGCGGGAGTCCAGACGTAGCCGTATTCCCTGACGTAGACCCACCTGCCGTTTTCGTCGAAGTCGTAGGCGTACTCGTCGAGCTCCTCCGGAAGATAGCGGGCGCTCGCGAAGGGGCCCGAGAGGTCGTCGTCCCTGGCCCTGTTCCACCTCTCCCATTCGTCCGCAGCCGGAAGCCGCGCCACCGAGGCATAGAGGCCGTCCTCGGTGCTCAGGTAGGTGCCGGCCTCAACGACTGTGGTTCCCTTCCGGGTTTCGGCGTAGGCGCGGCCCTCGAGCACCGAGACCCTGGCCCCGCCGGAGGCCGGGACCTCCACCATCGCCACTGCCTCCTCCGGCACCAGCACGGAGGCAAGGGGCGTCTCCACGGTCATGTCCTCGCCGCCCGCACCCTCGTTTCGAAGGTAAATGCGCCCCTCCTGGAGGTAGAAGCGGGGCGGCCCCTCTTCCGGGCCGAGCACCTCCAGGGCGGTCTTTTCGTCAAGCCTCACGAAGGCCCCTCCGCGGACTTGGACCTCCAGGCGTCCCCCTTCGGGGACCCAGAGGGCGTCCTCCTCCCTCAAGGGCATGTTCACCGAGGCCTCGAACCACTCCTCGGAATCCTCGGCCTGGATGTAGGCCTCCCCCTCCACGAGGGTCACCCTGAGCCTCCCCGGGTCCTCCGCCAGGGCGGGGACGGGGGCAAGGACCGCCAGGGCCGCGATTATGAAGACGATGGCTTTCATGGCATCCTCCCGCATTAGGATTTTCATGCCCCAATTCTACCCTGGATTTATGAAGTTTCTATGCAATAAATGTGAAAGATTGTGAAGGCCGGCTCCACGCGGAACCGGGGGGATCGCCCCCCGGGAGAAACGCCCGCTTGAATCGTGCTAAAATCAATGGCACGCGAGACTTCCATGGAAGAAGACATTAAAGGACCAGGCCCGAAATCACCCGCCGAGAAGCCCCCCGAGCAACGGGACCGGATGTATCTGGAGCTTTCCATGGAGCCAGTCTTCTTCCTGTTCATCCTCCTGGTTTCGATATTCCTCGGCGAAGCCGTCATAACCATTTTCCTCCCCGACCTGATGCCTCGCCTCTACGACACCTCCATCATCTCCCCCCTCCTGCTCGTGGTCATCATCTCCCCGATCCTCTACCTGTTTTCCTTCAGGCCCCTGCGCACGCACATCAAGGAGCTGAACGAGCTGCACGAGGAGCTGCGGATGCAGCAGGAGCAGTACCGCTCTCTGGTGGAGTCCACCGACGATTCCATATACCTGGTGGACGGGGAGTACAAGTACCTTTTCATGAACTCGAAGCACCAGTCCCGCATGGGCCTCGAGGAAACCCAGTTCATCGGCCGACCTTACGGCGACTTTCATTCGCCCCAGGGGACGGGGGAGTTCGAGAGGATGATCGACAGGGTCTTCGAGACGGGCAACTCCATCCAGCAGGAACACAGGAGCCACCGCGACAACAGGTATTTCCTCAGGACCTTCAGCCCCATCAAGAACCCCTTCGGAAGGGTGGAGGCCGTTACCGTCGTTTCAAAGGACATAACCAGCCTTATATAACGGCCCTTGCTCCGCGGCCACTCCCCGGGGGGACGATTCCGGATATCTTATCGAGCCGGGCGAGGCCAGCCCCTGCGAGGTGTCATACGGCCCAGCGGCCGGGCTGGCGGGGTGAGTGGAAGAAAGGCGCGGCTAATATATCGACCTTATCCTTCCTGTGCGCTTGTCCACTATGACCTTGTCCGCCAGGCGGCCCCTCCGGTCCAGGATCTCCGCCTCGAAGAAAAGCTCCCTTTCCTCTATCTTGCCGACCTTGACGTCCCGGCCCTCGAAGTGCTCCTCCAGGGCGCGCCTGGCCTCCTTGGCCGTGGCCACGGGCTTCTTGGCGCCGTAGCCCTTCCCCTCGGCGGCCTGGGCGTAGGTGGCGTGAGGGGGCCTTTCGCCGGCCTCTCCCCCTGCCAGGGGAAAGGCCAGGCACAGTGCGGCCACGAGGCCCGCGCAGATTGCCTCCTTAGCGGTCATGGTTATGAATTATAGAGATGAAAATTTTTCCGGTCAACAGGTTTCCCTCCGCGCCCTCCGGAAACCGCCCCTCCATCCCATGGAAAAGGCGGCCTGTGCCGGCCGCCTTTCCAGGGGGGGTGCCAGGTTTTCGAGCGCCGGGCTACTTAGTGTGGCACTTGGCGCAGTTGCCCTGGGCCTCGAAGGCCTTGGTGCCGTTGTGGCAGGCCCAGCAGTACTGCTCCCCGGCGTTGTGGTCCGCCATGGCGGCAT
>JASFVA010000209.1:0-3731 GCA_050050055.1 Nitrospirota bacterium | reverse complement strand
GAGTGCGAGCTCCAGGACCTGGCCTTCAAGTACGGCCCCTCGGAGGCCCGGTTCCTGGCCAAGAGGAAGCACGAGCCCGAGAGCACGGCGGCCCCGCTGGTGGAGCGCAACCCCAACCGCTGCATCCTCTGCGGAAAGTGCGTCAGGATCTGCGGCGACCACCAGGGCGTTCACGCCATAAACCTCCTGGGCAGGGGGTTCAAGAGCAAGGTGAGCCCCGCCTTCGAGGAGACCCTGGACTGCGAGTTCTGCGGCCAGTGCATAGACATATGCCCCGTGGGGGCCCTGGGCTCCAAGCCCTACAGGTACCGCTCGAGGGTGTGGTTCATGGAGGACAAGGACACCATCTGCCCCTACTGCGGCTCGGGCTGCACCGTGACCCTGAGCATAAGGGAGGGGACCATCGTGCGCTCCAGGGGCATAGACGGCAAGGGCATAAGCAAGGGGGACCTCTGCGGAAAGGGCCGCTTCGGCTTCGACTTCGTGCACTCCGACAGGAGGCTCAAGTCCCCCCTGATCCGGAGGGACGGGGAGCTCGTGGAGGCCACCTGGGAGGAGGCCCTGTTCCTCGTCGCCCGGAGGCTCCAGGAGATAAAGGCCAAGCACGGCCCCGAGGCCATAGGCGCCATAGGCTCCCAGCGCTGCAGCGTCGAGGACAACTACATGCTCCAGAAGTTCATGCGCTCCGTCGTGGGCACCGGCAACATCGACTCCTTCGCCCACTTCGGATACGCCAACATCCAGGAGGGGGCGCGGCGGGTCTTCGGCCTCGGCACCCTGCCCATCAGGTACGACTCTCCCCTCGGCGCCGACGTCATATTGGTCGTGGAGTCCGACGTAACCTCCACCCACCCGGTCTTCGGCCTCAACATCCTGAAGGCCAAGAGGATGCGCGGCGCCCGGCTCATCGTGGCCGACCCCAAGGCCACCAAGCTCACGAGGCACAGCTCCGAGTGGCTCAGGATAAGGCCCGGGACCTCCGTGGCCCTCATGAACGGAGTCATGCACGTCATGCTCGAGGAAGGGCTCTACGACAAGGGGAGGGAGGGCGCCCCGGGCTTCGCCGCCCTCAAGGAGGCCCTCAAGGAATACGACCCCGAAAAGGTGGCGGCCACCACCGGGGTGGGCGCCGACGAGATAAGGAGCGTGGCCCGGGCCTTCGCCGGGGCCTCAAACAGGCTCCTCTGCCTGACAATAAACGACTCGGAAAACTCCAAGGGCCTCAACACCGCCCTGGCCGCGGCTGACCTCGTGGCGCTTTCGGGCTCGGGCCCCGAGGCGCTCCAGATGCCCGCGGAGTACGCGAACACCATAGGGATGTTCGAGGCCGGCGTGAGGCCGGACTTCGGCCCCGGGCACAGGCCCGCCGAGGTCAAGGGCCTCGACCTCAGGAAGATGATCTACGACAAGGCATCCCCCATAAAGGCCCTCTACGTCATGGGCGAAAACCCCGTGATATCCTTCCCCGACTCCAGGTGGGTGGAGCAGTTCATCGAAAACAGTCTGGAGTTCCTCGTGGTCCAGGACATCATGATGTCCGAGACCGCGGCCCTGGCCGACGTGGTGCTGCCGGCGGCAAGCTGGGCCGAGAAGGAGGGCACCCTGGTGGGCTCCGCCGGGATACCCCAGAACGCCGTACAGTGCATACCCGAGACGGGGGTCTCCGTGCCGGACTGGAAGATATTCAGGAACCTCGCCAGGGCCATGCAGAAGGACATGGGCATGGGCGACCTGGCCTCTGTGCGCGGGGAGATACAAAAGAGCATCGACCTTGCCTTCGACGTCTCCGGCTACAAGGTCGAGTTCGTGCCCGCCGCGCAGGAGGGCGGCGAGGCCCCGGACGAGGAATACCCCCTCCGGATGGTCACCGGCATTCTCATGCAGCATTCGGGCAGCCTGACCACCATATCCAAGAGCCTGGGCTCCGTGGTCTCGGACGCCTACCTCCAGATAAACCCGGCCGACGCGGAGCGCTGCGGCGTGGCGGACGAACGCTACGTGAGCGTGAGGAGCCGCCGGGGGGAGGCCTTCCTCAGGGCGAGGGTGACCGACGAGGTGCCCGAGGGGATGCTCTTCGTGCCGGCCCATTTTCCCCACGCCCGGGTCAACTCGCTCACCTTCCCCTCTTCAAACGGAGATTCTCCCGTGGTGGCCGTGAGGGTGGAGCCCGCAACGAGCGCCTTCGGCCAGTGACGGGTAAATGCGCAACCGGGGGGCGGCCCGAGCCGCCCCCCTTTTTATTTTCGGCCCCTTTCTGAAAATAGGGAGATGAATAAGGCCGGCCGCCGGGCGCGGGATTGCCCCCCTCCTGCTCTCCGCGTTAAAATGTACTATGCCGCGTATAAGGCTCCTTGAGGATTCCTTAAAGAACAAGATAGCCGCCGGGGAGGTCATAGAGAGGCCCGCCTCGGTGGTGCGGGAGCTCATGGAAAACTCCCTGGACGCCGGGGCCGCCACGGTGGAGGTGGAGGTCTCGGGCGGGGGCGTGAAGCTCATACGCGTGCTCGACGACGGGGCGGGCATGGACCGCCAGGACGCCCTCCTCTGCCTCCGGCGCCACGCCACCAGCAAGCTCGGCGTCGAGGAAGACCTCTTCAGCATAACCACCATGGGCTTCCGCGGGGAGGCCCTCCCCTCGATATCATCGGTCTCGCGCCTCACGCTCACCACCGCCCCCAGGGGCGAGGCCGTGGGCGTCAGGGTGGAGGCCGTGGGCGGCGACGTGGGGGAGGTGAGGGAGGCCCCCTCGCCGGGCACCTCGGTGGAGGTGCGGGACCTCTTCTTCAACGTCCCGGCGAGGAAGAAGTTCCTCAAGCGCCCGAGCACCGAGCTCATGCATGTGGTGGACGCCGTCACCAGGCTCGCCCTTTCGCACCCCGAGGTGAGGTTCGTCCTCACGGTGGACGGCCAGGACACCATGAGCCTCCCGGCCGCGGAGGACTTTGGCCAGAGGCTCCGGGAAGTCTACGGAAGCGAGTTCATGGAGGAGATGATGGAGCTGGAGCGCCGGGCCGCGGGCGTGAGGCTCAGGGCCTTCGTCTCCAGGCCGGGCAGCTACCGTAACACCCGCTCCCACCAGATGGTCTTCGTAAACCGGAGGCCCGTGAGGGACCCCTCGGTATCCCACGCCGTCTACAGCGCCCTGGAGGGCGTTCTCCCCAGGGAGATGCACCCCATGTTCTTCGTCTTCGTGGACCTCGACCCCGGGCTCGTGGACTTCAACGTCCATCCCCAGAAGCGGGAGGTGCGCTTCTCGGACAAGGAGACGGTCTACAGGATGATAAAGCGCGGCGTCATGGAGGCCGTGCGCGGGGGAAGGCTCGCCGGGGAAGAATACGCCGGGCCCGGGGAGGCCAGTCCCCCGGCGGCGGCCCAGCCCACGGCGGAATACCAGGCGGAGCGCGGGGGGGGCGGGGGCGCCCACCCGGAGTTCGAGCCCCTTCCCCTCGGCATCAAGGCCGGCACTCCCTTTTTGTACCTGGGCGAGACCTTCGTGGCCCTTCCGGAAAGAGGGGGGCTCACCCTCCTTGACCACCACGCGGCCCACGAGCGAATCCTCTTCGAGAAGTTTCTCGGCAGCCTGAGGCTCGACAGCCGCCGGCTCCTCTTCCCCAGGCAGGTAAAGCTCGGCCCCAAGGAGCACATGGCCGTGCTCGAGAACCTGGAGATGCTCTCCGAGTTCGGCCTGGAGGTCGAGGATTTCGGGCACGACTCCGTGGTCGTGCGCTCCC
>JASFVA010000208.1:0-3735 GCA_050050055.1 Nitrospirota bacterium | reverse complement strand
GGAAAGTTCGGGAGCCTCAAGGCCGTCGTGGACGCCACGCCCGAGGAGCTGACCACGGTGAGGGGCGTCAAGGAGAGGACGGCGGCCTTCATCCGCTCGCTCAAGGAGCTGATAGTGCTCTACCAGCGCTCGCGCCTGAGGGAGGGGAGGCGGGTGTCCTCCACGGGGGAGCTTCTGGAGTACCTGGACTCCGCCATGTCGGGCCTCAAGGACGAGCAGTTCAGGGCGGTCTTCCTCAATTCCAAGAACGAGATCATCGCCGACGAGGTCATCCACCACGGCACGGTGAACCAGTCGGCGGTCTATCCCCGGAAGGTGATGGAGCGCGCCCTGCACAACAACGCCACGGCCCTGATCTTCGTCCACAACCACCCCGGCGGCCAGTGCCGCCCCTCGCCCCAGGACATCAAGCTCACCAAGGAGCTGGTGCGCGTGGCCCAGGGGCTCCAGATACTGGTGCACGACCATCTCATCATCTGCAAGGGGGGATACTTCAGCTTCCTCGAGCGGGGGATGCTGTAAACGCCCTTTCCCGGGCACCTCGGGATGTTCTTCCTACCCGCGCGGCGCGAAGGGCGGGGTCTTGCGGGGCGGCTACCTGCTCAGGAGCCTGGCGGCTTCCTTGGCGTGGTAGGTGAGTATGAGGTCGGCCCCGGCGCGCTTTATGGAGGTGAGGATTTCCATCATGACCCTGTCGCCGTCCACCCAGCCGAGCTTTCCCGCGGCCTTGACCATGGAGTACTCGCCCGAGACGTTGTAGGCGGCCACGGGCAGGTCGAAGGCCTCCCTGAGGTCGGAGATGATGTCGAGGTAGGAAAGGGCGGGCTTCACCATGATTATGTCTGCGCCCTCCTCCACGTCCAGGGCCGCCTCCTTGAGGGCCTCGCGGCGGTTGGCCGGGTCCATCTGGTAGGAGCGCCGGTCTCCGAACTGGGGCGTGCTCTCGGCGGCCTCCCTGAAGGGGCCGAAGAAGGCGGAGGCGTACTTGGCCGAGTAACTCATGATTGGCACCTCGGAGAAGCCCTCCTCGTCCAGGGCCTCGCGTATTATCTCCACCCGCCCGTCCATCATGTCCGAGGGGGCCACCATGTCCGCCCCGGCCCGGGCGTGGGAGACGGCCTCCCGGGCGAGGAGCTCCAGGGTGGGGTCGTTCAGCACCTCGCCGTCCTCCACCAGGCCGCAGTGGCCGTGGTCGGTGTACTCGCACATGCAGACGTCGGTTACGACGTAGAGCTCGGGGACCGCGTCCTTGATGGCCCGGATGGCCTCCTGGACGGGGCCGTGCTCGTCCCAGGCCGAGGAGCCCTCGGCGTCCTTGTGCTCGGGGATGCCGAAAAGTATGACTGCGGGCACGCCGAGGGAGTAGGCCTCCCGGCAGTTCTTCACGGCCTCGTCCACGGACTCCTGGAAGCACCCGGGCATGGCCGATATCTCCTTGCGCACTCCCTTGCCCGGGGCGACGAAGAGGGGATAGACGAAATCGGCGGGGCTGAGGGAGGTCTCCCTCACCATCCGCCTTACGGTATCCGAACGCCTGAGCCTCCGGGGCCTGTGAACCGGGAACATGCCGGACCCTCCCTCTAACAAACCTTAATGGTTATAAAGCAATCGGCTTTCCAGGGCGAAAAGCCTGAGCGGCTTAGCCGCAGGTGCCGCTTGAGCAGCTGCAGGGGCCGCCGCCCTCCTCGGCGGCGCGCACCACGAAGCCCTGGTGCTGGCCGTCGTCGACGAAGTCCACCATGAGGCCCTGCATGCTCTTGACCGTGAAGTCGTCGGCGAAGAGCTTCAGGCCGTCTTTCTCCACGGTCTGTTCGCCCTCGGCGGCGTTTTCCTGTATGTCCATGCCGAAGCTCGGGCCGCAACAGCTGGAGCCCTGGCAGAAGAGCTTTATCCCCCACTCGGTCTTGCCCTCGGCCTCCAGCACTTCCTTGGCCTTGTCAACGGCTGCGTCAGAAATCGAAACCATTAAAAACCTCCGTAAATCAAGTTGTTCTATTTAGGATATCGCATCCGGCCCCAAAACTCAAGGCGCCTCCGGCCCCTGCCCCGGATTGCCCTCAGGGGCCGCGTCAGCGCCCCCGAAAAATATGCGTTGACAAAAACCAGCGATGGTAGTAGATTCAATTTAAACTTCATCGTGCCCGGAGGTTGGCAATGCAAAAAAGGAAGTCTCCAGGGAATAAAAAATCGCCCGCACGCCCGAAGGCAAAGAGGCCCGGGGCCAAGGCCGCCGCGGCTAAGGAGGCCCTCGGGCGGTCCATCGAGAAGGCCTCGGAGCCGCCGGAGGCCGTAAGGGCCGCCAGGGGGACGGCGAGAAAGGGCGAGCGTGTCTCTAAGGCCGCCGCGCCCGCCAAGGCAGGGGAGAAGAGGGCCCGGACTCCAGGGAAGAAGGAGGCCGTCGTTGGCCTTTCAAAGCAGTATTTCAAGAGCAAGGACGTGTGCAAGATCACCTTCAGGGTCCCCAGGCCCGCGGCCCAGGAAGCCAGGGCGGCCTCGGTGGTGGGGGACTTCAACGGCTGGCGGGCCGACGCCACCCCCATGAAGAGGCTCAGGGACGGCTCCTTCTCCGTCGCCATGGAGCTTCCCAGGGGCAAGGAGTACCGCTTCCGCTATCTCCTGGACGGAGGCCGGTGGGAAAACGACTGGTGCGCCGACCGCTACGAGCCCAGCCCCTACGGAGGAGAAAACTCCGTGGTGGTCTGCTGAGGCAAGAGGCTTAGTAGGATAAGCGAGAGGGGCTCCGCCCTCCTGGCGGGCATTTTATTGCTTTCAGCGTCGGGGTCTCCTTGGACGGTTCACTGAGGCGGAGCACCCATGCCCTCGGCCCGTCCCATGGTTTTTCGGGCGCCACGGGCATGGCAGGTCTGTCTCGGCAATCGATATATTTCTGTTAGAGCCGGCGGCGGCCCGACGCCGGTGGCCTTTCCCGAAAATCCCATCCCAAGAATCCCGGGGCAATGACGCCCCGGAAATTGCCCTCGCCGCATAAAAAGTGTTGCCTTTTTAGCGGCAAAATAACTATATTATATTGTTTGTAAAATAGCTATATTAAACTGCTTATTGGTGAATTCACATTAAAGTGCTTTTTGAAGTTAGGGGTAAGAGCGGGCGTCACGCACTTGCTTTCTCTAAGGTGAGGCGGGTCGCTGCCCCGGAAACATAGGCACGGAGAAGGGGGGTAGGGCATGGGCACTGCGAGGTCTGGGCGGAGAGGCGCGGCGCTCCTGGTGATATTCATTGCGGGGCTCGGGCTTTTCCTTTTGTCGGGGTGCGAGTCCCTCAAGCGCTCGAAGCCCATCGTGCCGGTAAGGGAATACGAGAAGCTCACGGTGGGGAGCTTCGAGGCCAACTACATAGGCACCGACAACTGCCTCAGGGCCTGCCACGTCCACGACGGCATTCGCAGGGACTTCGAGGCCAGCACCATGGGCGCCCAGTTGTCGGCCGACTCGGGCCTCCCCATAGTGGACTGCGAGAGCTGCCACGGCCCGGGGAGCCTGGCCGTGGAGGGGCTGACCAGGGGCAAGGTCCAGGAGGCCGCCAAGGAGGGCCGGCAGCTGGCCTGCGATTACGATACTCTCATAGACATAGGCGGCCTTCCGGCGGGGGCGCAGTCGCTTATCTGCAACCGCTGCCACTCGGCGAACGCCACCTTCAACCTCCACAACTGGAACGCAAGCGCCCACGCCATGGACGACGTCTCCTGCATAGACTGCCACGACGTCCACGCCGGGC
>JASFVA010000207.1:0-3739 GCA_050050055.1 Nitrospirota bacterium | reverse complement strand
TCGAGGGCCTCGTCCCCGATGGCCAGGAAGGCGGGGTGCAATCTGATAGCCTCATTGAAGGGCGTGCTGCTTACGCTTATAGCGCAGGCGGCCCCTTCGAACTGCCTGAGGATAACCTCGAGAAGGGCCGTGGAGGTCTCGGACTGATGGGTCACGAAGATCTCCCGCCCGCCGAGCTCTCTCAGGGGTACCCTGCTGAACAGGAGGATGCTCTCTATGGCGCCCATCGAGCTTATGGAGTGGCCGTCGACGAGGTCGTAGTCACCGGGCCTCCTGAGGTACTCGATGGATGAGGAGGGGCTCACGTCTATGCGGCCCTCCCTGAGCATGGCGTTTAGGGCGCTGGGATAGCCATCGACGAACTCGTAATCCGAGCAGTCGCATTCCAGTTCCACGGTTCTGAAGATGGGAAGAAGGTTCAGGTATGGGATTCTGCCTATGCGGAGCTTCACGGCCGTTTCTTGTTAAGGACCAGGGTGAAGTCTCCGGGGAGGTAACCCTGTATGAGCTCGAAGCGGGGGGTCAGGTTAGCACCCACGAAGGAGGATAGCTCCTCGGGAGACGTGTAGTTGAGCTCCACGGCCTTGTCTTTGGCATGGGAAGAGAGGCCGTTCACCGCCAGGGCTTCCGTCGTCCTTTCAAAGAGGGCCGACAGCACGTTTCTCATGCTTTCCCCGACTCCCTCGACCTTGTTGTTGAACACGCCGCAGAGGAATACGATATCGTAGTCTTCCTCCAGGGGAGTATCTTCTACGTCCGAGACCATGAAGCGGGCGCCCGGATGCTTTTTGGCCGCCAGGTCTATCAGCTCCGGGTTGATGTCAATCCCCGTGTACGAGACGTCCAGCCCTCTTTCCCTGATAAAGCCGTAGAGGTCCCCCTTGCCGCAGCCGTAATCCAGGACCTTCCTGCCCCCTATGTCGGGTAGGGCGTCGAGCATCACGCCGTAGCGGAGGCGCTGCCCCTCGGGGCTCCAGCGCAGGGCCTCGGGGCGGTCTCCGTGGAGGACAAGGTTCCTGGTGTAGAAGGAGACCAGATACTCCTTGACGAGTCCGTCCATCTCAGACCTCGATTATTATGGGCATTATCATGGGGCGCCTGTCCATGGTGTTTCTGAAAAATTTCTTCACCACGTTTCTGAGGCGGGCCTGCAGGAGGGACTGGTCCGCCGTGACCTCCGGGTCGAGCTCCTTGATGGTGCTGGCCACCAGGTCCCTGACCTCGTCAAGAAGCTCCTGCGATGAGTCCTCGTATATGAAGCCCCGCGTGACGATGTCCGGCCCCACCACTATGTCGCCCGAGGGCTTCTCTATGGTTATGAGGATCAGGACAATGCCGTCCTGCGAGAGCCACCTGCGGTCCCGGAGCACCATCTCCTCGACGTCGCCGATGCCTTTGCCGTCAATGTAGACCCTGCCCGACTGGACGGTGCCGCCCACGACGGCGCCTTCCTCCGTTATATCGAGCACCTCTCCGTTTCGGAGGATGAAGACGTTTTCGCGGGGGATGCCCTGCTTGCGGGCGAGCCTGGAATGGCTCACCAGGAAGCGGAATTCACCGTGGACCGGGACGAAGTATTTGGGATGGACCATGTTCAGCATGAGTTTCAGCTCCTCCTTCGACGCATGGCCCGACACGTGGATCTCCGAGACCTTCTCGTATATAACGTTGGCGCCGCGTCTGAACAGATGGTTGATTATCCGTCCGATGGAGCGCTCGTTGCCGGGTATCATCTTGGCCGAAAGGATGACGGTGTCTCCGTCGCGGATCTGTATCTGCTTGTGTTCGCCCGTGGCTATCCGCGACAGCACGCTCATGGGCTCCCCCTGGCTCCCCGTGGTTATGATGACGACCTCGTCGTCCTTGAGCCTCGGAAGGGCGTCCAGCTTCAGCCAGGTATCCTTGGGTATTCTAAGGTATCCGAGGTCAAGCGCTATCTGCGCGTTCACGACTATGCTCTTTCCGCAGAGGATGACCTTTCTCCCGAACATGGCCGCCACGTCTATCGCCTGCTGGATGCGGTGGATGTTGGAGGCGAAGGTGGAGATTATTATTCTGCCCTCCGAGGTGGAGAATATGTCCTCGAAGGAGCGCCTCACTTCCTTTTCCGAATAAGTGAAGCCGCCCCTTTCGGCGTTGGTGCTGTCGGACAGCAGAAGCAGGGTGCCCTTTTCGCCGTATTCCGTGAATTTGTGGAAGTCCAGCAGTTCGCCGTCGACGGGCGTGGGGTCGATCTTGAAATCCCCGGTGTGGACCACACTGCCCAGGGGGGTCGTGATGCCCAGGGCCACGCCGTCGACTATGCTGTGGGTCACCCTGATGAACTCGACCCTGAAGGCTCCGAGCTCGATGACGTCCCGGGGCCTTACGGATATGAGCCTGACCTCTTCCAGGCGGTGTTCAGCGAGCTTGTACCTCACGAGGCCGAGGGTCAGGGGAGTGCCGTAGACGGGAACGTCCTTTCCCTTCAGGTTCTTCATAAGGAAAGGAAGCGCGCCCGTGTGGTCCTCGTGCCCGTGGGTGAGGATGATTCCCCTGATATGATTGATGTTTTCGATTACGTAGGTTAGGTCGGGGATGACGAAGTCAACGCCGAGCATGTCCTCTTCCGGGAACATCAATCCGGCATCGACGACGATCATGTCGTCGCCGAACCTCAGGACCGTCATGTTGAGGCCGACTTCCTCGACCCCGCCAAGTGGGATTACAGAGAGCTTTTTATTCATCTAAGCGCGAATAATTTCCTATTAAGCCATGACATTTTAGCATATTCCGGCCCAATCCGTTAAATGGCTTCTAATCAGGGTTTTGGGCCGGGGCGGGGTGAATCTTGCGCGACACCAAGGTCGACAGCCATCAGGGCGCCGGGACGGATGCCGAGGGCGTTGGCCAGGCCGGCGTTTATCTCCAGGGCGTACTTGAACGGAGCGTGGGAGTGATAGTCGGGGCAGGGGTCTTCGGTGCATGGCTCCATGGTCTTTACGTCGACAATCCTCCCCTCGGAGTCCGCGAATATGATATCGAGGGAAATGAAGGTGTTTTTCATCCAGAAGGGAATGCTCAACTCACGGGGGAAGACAAAGAGCATGCCGTCGCCACTGTCCAGTCGTTTCTTGAACATGAGGCCCCGTGCCCGCGCCTCGGGGTCAGCGGCAATCTCGACATTGAAAGTCACCTCCGAAGATTGTGTCTCGATGGATACCTTTGGAGGAGTCTTACGATTATCGGTTCCAAACATAGTGAGTGCGGCGATGACAAAGACAACCAGCAGAATGCCGGAAAGAGCGGCCACCGTCTTCTTCATAAGGAGATTGTATCATACTGGGGGCGTGTTTCTCGTGGGTATCTGCCGGAGTTTGTTTTGCCGTGTGCCGGGGCGTCAGCCGCAAATGAAAAACCGTGCCCATAACTGTTATACTTACAAGTTCAAAATATCCATTTCAAAGGTGACGGAGACATGAAGAAGACTACGAAACATGAATGTGCCGCCTGCAAGGCCCTATGCTGCGAGGGCCTTACGATCGATATGACCAAGCCGAGGACCCAGGACGAGATAGAGAGCCTGATGTGGAAGCTGCAGTACGAAAACGTCGGGGCTTATATACTCAATAGTAGGTGGCATCTCTTCGTGGAGAGCAGGTGCGGCTACCTGGGCGACAACGACCTGTGCACGATCTACGAGAGGAGGTCCGACATCTGCCGCAGGCACAACCCGCCCGAATGCGAGCGTTTCGTGGAT
>JASFVA010000206.1:0-3744 GCA_050050055.1 Nitrospirota bacterium | reverse complement strand
TGAGGTCGGGGTACATCCCCCCCTGGGCTATGCCGAAAAGGAGGGCCCTTTCCGCCCCGTCGGCGGAGGCCCTCTCGTGTGCCTCCCCGCACTTCCGCGCCCACCTGGTGGTGAGCTCCAGGGACTTCTCGGTGTACTCCCTCGTCGAGGGGTAGGGGGTGCACTCGTCGAAGGCCATGAGGATGTCGGCGCCCAGGGTGTGCTGTATCTCCATGGCCCGGGCGGGCGTCAGGAAGTGCATGGCCCCGTCGAGGTGGCTGCGGAACTCGACGCCCTCTTCGGATATCCTCCTGAGGGCCGAGAGGCTGAAGACCTGGAACCCCCCGCTGTCGGTCAGCACGGGGCCCTGCCAGTTCATGAAGCCGTGGATGCCCCCGAGCCTGCGTACGGTCTCGTGGCCGGGCCTCAGGTACAGGTGGTAAGTGTTGGCAAGAATTATTTCGGCCCCCGCCTCCCTGAGCTCCTCGGGGCTCATGGCCTTGACCGTGGCCTGGGTGCCCACGGGCATGAAGGCGGGCGTGCTGACGATCCCCCTGCGGGTGTCGAGCTTGCCCAGGCGCGCACCTCCGGAGAGGGCGGTCAGATGATATCCCATAGTTCCGGCGGCATCTCCTCGGAAGGAGGCTGGCCAAGGAGGGTGAGGGCCTTCCTGACGGCGTCTTCGGCGTTCTCGGCCTCTACGACGCCGTCGATCTCCCACGTGCCTATGCCTACCACGGGCTTGCCCAGCTGGAGCGAGAAGGCTATCTCCGACAGGGTGCCGTACTCGCCGCTTACCGCGACGACGGCGTCGGCGGTGCGGGCGATTATCACGTTCCGGCCTATGCCCATCCCCGTGGCGACGGGCACGTCGATGTATTCGTTTGCGCTTTTCTTGGAGTCCTGGGGCAGGATGCCCACCGTGGTCCCGCCGGCCCGCTTGGCCCCCTTCGCCGCCGCCCTCATGATTCCGCCGAGGCCCCCGCAAAGGAGCACGGAGCCCGAAAGGGCGATGAGGGCCCCCGCCTGCTCTGCGGCCCTGAGCATGACCTTCGGGGCCTGGCGCCCGCCTATTACGGCGATTATGTTGCGCTTCTGGGCCTTCTCAACCACACGCTGATTATATTAAATTACGCATGGGCGGTCAAATAAATCGTGCCCTGCCGTGTTGCCAATCCGCCGGTTACTTAGTAAAATAAACCAATGGAACGGAAAGTTATGAAGGCGATCCTGCCCGCCGCGGGCCTTGGCACGCGTTTCCTGCCCGCCACGAAGGCGTCGCCCAAGGAGATGCTCCCCATAGTGGACAAGCCCCTCATCCAGTATGCCGTCGAGGAGGCCGAGGCCTGCGGGATAGACGAATTCATAATCATCACCGGCAAGCACAAGCGGCCCATCGAGGACCATTTCGACATCGCCTTCGAGCTCGAGGAGTCCCTGAGGAAAAACGGCAAGGAGGCCCTCTTGAGCCAGATAAACATCTTCGACCACATTGACTTCGCCTTCATAAGGCAGGGTGTGGCGCTGGGGCTCGGCCACGCGATATACTGCGCGCACAATTTCGTGGGCGACGAGCCCTTCGCGGTGCTCCTGAGCGACGACGTCATCCCGCCGGGGGAGACCCTGCTCAGGGACATGCTGGGCCTCTTCGAGGAGCTCGGGGCGCCGGTGGTGGCGCTCATGAGGGTGCCCCGGGAGGAGATCTCGAAGTACGGGGTGATTGAAGGCGAGGAGGAAAGGAGCGGCGTCTTCAGGGTCAGGGACCTCGTGGAGAAGCCATCGCCCGAGAACGCGCCCTCGGAGCTCGCGGTGATAGGAAGGTATATACTTACGCCGGACATATTCGAAGTGCTCGGGTCGCTGCCCCCAGGCAGGGGCGGCGAGATACAGCTCACCGATGCGATAAAGGTCCTCGCCGAGCGGAGGCCCGTTTACGGAATGGTCTTCGAGGGGAAGCGGTACGACGCGGGCAGCAAGCTCGGGTTTCTGAAGGCCACGGTGGATTTCGCCCTCGAGGACGCGGAGCTTTCGGGCGATTTCAGGAAATACATCCTGGAGGCAGCCTCGAGGCTAAAAGGTTGACAGGTGTTCATATAGCCATTGGCGGAAAGGAGTAAATTGGCTGAAAGGGCAGAAAAGGACAAGGCCGCCGTTGAGGAGCAGGCGGAAGAGGTAAAGATACCGGACGAGCTCCCGGTGCTTCCCGTGAGGGACATCGTCGTCTTCCCGTACATGATACTTCCGCTTTTCGTGGGCAGGGACGTCTCCATCAAGGCGGTGGACGAGGCCCTCAAGGGCGACAGGATGATATTGCTCCTTACCCAGAGGGACGTCAGCATAGAGACCCCCGCCCCGGAAGACCTCTACAGGACCGGGGTGGTGGGCATGGTGATGAGGACCCTGAAGCTTCCGGACGGCAGGGTGAAGGTCCTCGTCCAGGGCGTCACCAAGGCCAGGGTGGTGGACTTCACCCGGAGCGACGAGTTCTTCATGGCCAGGATAGAGAAGATAGAGGAGGAGCAGCCCCCCGAGGTCACCATCGAGGTGGAGGCCATGATCAGGACGGTGAAGGAGCAGATGGAAAAGGCCGTCTCCCTGGGCAAGAGCGTCCTGCCCGACATAATGGTGGTGATCGAGAACCTCGAGGAGCCCGGGAGGCTCGCCGACCTGGTGGCCTCCAACCTGGGGCTCAAGACGGAGCAGGCCCAGAAGGTGCTCGAGATAGCCGACCCCGTCGAAAGGCTCCAGAAGATCAGCGACATCCTGGGGCGCGAGATAGAGCTCCTGCTCGTCCAGCAGAAGATACAGACCGAGGCCCGGGGCGAGATAGACAAGACCCAGCGGGAGTATTTCCTCAGGGAGCAGCTCAAGGCCATCCAGAAGGAACTGGGCGAGATAGACGAGAGGGCCGAGGAGGCGAGGGAATACCAGAAGAAGATCAAGGACGCGAAAATGCCCGAGAAGGTCCTCAAGGAGGCCAACAAGCAGCTGAAGCGCCTCCAGAAGATGCACCCCGACAGCGCCGAGGCGGCCACGGTGAGGACGTACCTCGACTGGATGGTGGAGCTTCCCTGGGCAAAGTCCACCAGGGACCGGCTCGACATAAAGGCCGCCAAGAAGGTGCTGGACGAGGACCACTACGACCTCGAAAAGATAAAGGACCGCATACTCGAGTACCTGAGCGTAAGGAAGCTCAAGGCGAAGATGAAGGGCCCCATCCTCTGCTTCATAGGCCCGCCGGGCGTGGGCAAGACCTCTCTCGGAAAGTCCATCGCCCGGGCCCTGGGAAGGGAGTTCGTGAGGATGTCCCTGGGTGGGGTCAGGGACGAGGCGGAGATAAGGGGCCACAGGAGGACCTACGTGGGCGCCCTTCCGGGAAGGATAGTCCAGGGCATAAAGCAGGCCGGCACGAACAACCCCGTCTTCATGCTCGACGAGGTGGACAAGATAGGCATGGACTTCAGGGGCGACCCCTCGAGCGCCCTCCTGGAGGTCCTGGACCCGGAGCAGAACTTCGCCTTCGCCGACCACTACCTGACCGTGCCCTTCGACCTCTCGAAGGTGATGTTCATCACGACGGCCAACATGGCCGATACCATTCCCGGCCCGCTTCGCGACAGGATGGAGATACTCTATCTTTCGGGATACACGGCCGAGGAGAAGCTGGGCATCGCCAAGAACTTCCTCGTGCCCAAGCAGCTCATGGAGCACGGCATAACCGAGAAGGAGATGAAGATTTCCGACGGGGCGCTCCTGACTGGCATT
>JASFVA010000205.1:0-3786 GCA_050050055.1 Nitrospirota bacterium | reverse complement strand
ATTGAGGCCGGGGCTCCCGCCTTCGCCGGAACCCGTTTTCTTAAATCCATCTGCTTGATTCCCATTGACAGGGGGCGCACGTGTGCTACCCTTCACTATATGGGGAAAGCGCCCCTCTCCGGGGCTTAAACGGGAAGTTGCATCTCCTTTGGAGGAGGAGGAAGACATGGCTGATTACAAGGCGAAGGACTATGGCAGTCTCCTGGGCATGGAGGGGTTCAGCGACGGGCTTCTGAACAACCACTTCACCCTTTACCAGGGGTACGTGAAGAACACCAACGCGGTGCTGGAGGCCCTGGCCGAGATGCTCAAGGCCGGAAACGTGGGCACCCCCGGCTACGCCGAGCTCAAGCGGAGGCTCGGCTGGGAGTTCAACGGCATGAGGCTCCACGAGGACTACTTCGAGAGCCTCGGCGGGGGCCCTTCCAAGGGTTCCAAGGGTGTCGAAGCGGCGGGCGGGCTCGCCAAGAGGCTGAAGGAGGACTTCGGCAGCCCCGGCCAGTGGGAAAAGGACTTCAGGGCCGTGGGCGCGATGCGCGGCATAGGCTGGGCGGCCCTCTACCAGGACAGGGCCACCGGGCGGCTCCTTAACTTCTGGATAAACGAGCACGACGTGGCGCACCCCTCGGGGGGCAACCTCATACTCATCATGGACGTCTTCGAGCACGCCTTCATGCTCGACTACGGCCTCAAGAAGGCCGACTACATCGAGGCCTTCTTCAATAACATAAACTGGGAGGCCGCCGAAAAGAGGCTCTGTTAGGGTAGCAGACCCAGAAGAACCTCATTCTCCCCTGGAGAGGAGCGGCCGCCGGTCTCCGGCCTTGACCGTGCGCCCCTTGCTGCCGGGGGGATTCAGCGGCCCCGGCTTTTACCGCCAGGGGAAGGCCCCGAGAGCAGGTAGAGCGAAAGGCACATTAGAAGGAAGACCGTTCCGAGAAAGACGGCGAATTTCTTTCTGAACCGGAGTTCGTCGAAGAGGCCCTCCGCCCTGCCTTCTATCCCCGACAGCCTTTCGGTGAACTCGCCGGTTCTCTCCCGGACAAGCGCTGTGTCCGTCGCATGGAAAAGGGCGCGGAAGTCCACGCGGGTGCGGAAGAGGCCCTGCTCCTCCTCCTTTACGAAGATCCCTCTGGCCTTCAGTCTCTCGAGCGCGGAATCGAGGCGGGAGATCTTTTCCTCCGTTTCGGAAAGGGCCCGCTTTATGATCCTGGCCCTGTCGTAGGAGTGACAGGCGCTGCACCTCTCTTCGTTGATGATGCCGAGATCCGCCTTCCGTATGCCGTGGGAGCCGTGGCAGGTCACGCAGTTGGGGCCCGTCCCCGAACTCCTCAGCGCCTCGCCGTGTCCGCTTTCATAGTAACGCTCGAGAATTTCAGCGTGGCACTTTCCGCAGAACCGCGGGACATCCCCGTAAGCCGGTTTGCCGACAAACCCCTTCTCGGGGGACATCGCCATGACGGCGTCTTGGGAGTCGCCCCCGTGGCAGTCATGGCAGGAAACACCGTTTCGGTAATGCCAGCTGGCCTTCCATTCCGAGGGTATCCCCCTCCACCGAGGCGGCACGTTTTCCGAGGCATGGCAGCTTACGCACACAGTCTCCGCTTCGCCCGTCCCGCCGGAGAGCACCTCCGGCGCGGGCCTGCACCCGGCGCTTGCCGCCAGGAAGCACAATAGCGCCGCCAGAAGTGGAGCCCGGGCCCTCATGAGTATCTCCCCCAGGCGGTCAAGACGGCCCACGCCGCAACCGCCAGGACGAGCGCCCCGAGGAGAAGGGGCCTCCTTAGTATGTTTCTCTCCTCCCTCCTGTCGACGAACGGCCACAGGAGGACGACACCGACAAACATCAGCTGAAGGGTGATGCCCAGGAATTTGTTGGGGATCAGCCGCAGCATCTGGTAGGGGGCGAGGAAATACCACTCGGGCTTGATGTGAGCCGGGGTTCTGGAGGGGTCGGCGGGAACGTTGGCCTCCTCAGGCAGAAAGAGGGTGGGCATGAAGGCGATGACGAAGAACACCGCCGCCAGATAAGCCATGGTCATGTACGTTTCCTTTGCGACGAAGTACGGATAAAAGGGGTGCCCTCCCGGATGGCTCTCGTGCCTGTAGGCGGTCCGTCGCCCTTCCTCTTCCGGGGAGCTGCCGTAGGGCGGCGTGGATATCCCGGTACGCCTTACCAGGAAAACATGGAATCCCGCAAGGAAGATGAAGGCAAGGGGGATAAGGGCCACGTGGAAGGCGAAGAACCTGTTGAGGGTTATTCCCGAGACGCGCTGGCCTCCACGCAGGAGTTTCGTCAGGGCCTCGCCGACCAAGGGGAAGGCCGTGGGCATGTCCGTGACTATCGTGGTGGCCCAGTAGCTGAGCTGGCTCCAGGGCAACAGGTATCCCGTCACGCAGAACGCCAGGGTCGAAAGAAACATCAAGACGCCCACCACCCACGTAAGCTCCCTGGGCCTCTTGTAGCTTCCCATGACAAACACGGACGCCATGTGAAGGAAAACGACCACCACCATCAAGTTGCTGCTCACCACATGGATCTGCCGGAACAACCACCCGTAATGGACTTCCGTCATTATGCCCTGGACGCTCTCGAAGGCCTTTTCGGAATAGGGCACGTAGTAGACCAGAAGGACGATGCCGCTCAGAACCTGTATCGCGAAGGCCGCCAGCGCGACAAACCCCAGCGTATAGAATACGTTTATACCCCGGGGCACCCTGTATTCCGTGAGCTGCCCCCTGACGAGCTCGCTCAGGCCTATGCGGACCTCGAGCCAGTCCATTACTCTATGCCTCACCCGGTTCACCCCACGATGATGTCTTCCCTCTCCACCCTGAGCGGAAACCTCTCCAGGGGCTTGGGCGGAGGGCCCGAAACCACCCTGCCATCCAGGTCATACACGCCGGCGTGGCAGGGGCAGAAGAGCCTGCCCTGGTCTGCCTGGTAGTCGACGAGACAGCCCAGGTGGGTGCAGACCCTGGAAAGGGCTATGTATCCCGCGCCGGGAAGGTTGATGACGACGGCCGGAGTATCCCCGAAGACGAACTCCCTCGCCCCGCCCTCGGGGACCTCGTCCTTCCGGATAGCAACCTGCCGGGGCCCCGTACCCGTTTGCGGAGGGACAAGGTACTTCACGAAAGCGTAGCCCAGGGACCCCAGGACAGAGACGCCCCCCGCGGAAAACAGGGTCTTTAGGAAGAGGCGCCTCTTCATTGTCTTCTCTCTCTGCCGGTCCCGCTACTCGCCCAGGACCTCCCGGAGCCTGTCGAAGGACTTCCCGAAGGACTCCCAGTCGCCCTCCCTCAGGGCCTCCGTCATGCGGCGGTATTCCCGGCGCGCCTCCTCGAGCTTCTCCGGCGTAGGCGGGGGCGCCTCGCGGACCTCGGCCGGGGCCTCGGGCCCGGGGGCCTCGCGGCGGGTGAGCTGCTTTCCGAAGGCCGCGGCCACGGCCTCCTCCAGCGAGGGCGCCATGACCACGTTCTTCCCGTAGACGGCTATCACGCGCTTTAGCTGCGGGATGTCCGTGCCCTCGGCTATGAGGTAGACGGGCTCCACGTAGAGGAACGAGTGGTCTATGGGGATTACCAGGAGGTTGCCCCTTATGACGCGCGAGCCCCGCTGGTCCCAGAGGCTCAGCTGCTGCGAGATCACGTCGTCCTGGTCTATCATGGCCTCTATTTGTATGGGGCCGTAGATTAGGCGGTCCTTGGGCAGGGTGTAGACTATGGCCTTTCCGTAGCCGGGGTAATCGCTCTTTCCGGCGAGCCAGGCTATCATGTTGTCCT
>JASFVA010000204.1:0-3815 GCA_050050055.1 Nitrospirota bacterium | reverse complement strand
AGGTCGCCCTCAACAGGGCAGAGTACAGGGACAGGATAGAATGGAAAAGCTGGCTCTTGAAGGTCAGGAGGGCCAAGGCGGCAGCCTTGGGCAGAAAAGGGCCCTTCGACGACATGAACCTGAGCATCGGGGTCTACGGCGGCGACGGCATAATCATAGACAACAACGTGGCAAGGGCCGATCTGGAGATAGACATAGTCCTGAGGGGCACTGTGAGGGATCCGCGCCTAATCGGCCGCATCGCCTCGACGGAGGGCAAGTTCTACTTCCGGAACAGCGAATTCGACATAGTCCGGGCCACGGCAGATTTCTCGGACGTCTCCTACGCCGAGCCCTACGTGGACGTGGTTGCCGAGACGACGGCGAAGGGCTACCACGTGTGGCTGAACCTCGAGGGGAGGCCCGACCAGCTCGACATGGCCCTGGCCTCCGACCCCGACCTGGGCGAGGAGGAGATACTGTCTCTCATCACGGTAGGGGCCTTCGGCGAGAGGCTCCAGGGGCTTGAGAGCGGCATAGGGGCCGCCGAGGCGTCTTCGGCGCTGACGGGCGGCTTCCAGGACGTGGTGGAGGAGCGGATCCGCGACCTGACGGGCGTGAGCAGGTTCACCATCGACCCCTATGTTTCGAGGAAGACCGGCAGCATCACGCCGAGGGTGACGGTAGCCAAGAGGCTGGCGGGCGAAAACATTTTCGTCACCTTCTCAAGCACCATGAGCACCTCGGAGGAGCAGGAGATAAAGCTCGAGTACAGGATAAACAGGAACGTCTCTCTCATCGGCGGCCAGGACGACCTCGGCACCCTGGGCGGAGACGTAAGGTTCAGGTTTTACTTTAAGTAATGAGAGCTAACACCTTAATACCATGGGTATATAAAATAGCACTTGTGCTGTGCTGGCTGGCTGTGGCCACGGCCCTTCCGGCGGTGGCCTTGGCGATGGATGCAGTCGTAGGGGAAGTGCGCGTCGAGGGCCTGCATTCGGTCGGCCAGGAGGAACTCCTTTATCTGCTGGGCATCGAGGAAGGGAAGGCGGTGGATGAAGATTCGATTCGCCGGGGGATAAAGCGGGCCTTCATCAAGGGCATATTCGAAAACATCACGGTGGAGCGCGGCGAGGAAGCGCCGGGCGTCATCACCGTGAGGGTCAGGGAGAGAGATTTCGTCGCCGACGTCAGCGTCAGGGGGACGGAGGCGGTCGGCGCCGGGTTCATAGAGGAACAACTCGGCCTCGAGCCCGGGGACGAGATGAGATACGACCTGGTGGAACAGTACAGGCAGGCGGTCCTGGAAACGCTCCGGCTGAAGGGGTATCACGACGCCGAGGCCTCGCTGGAGGTGGAAAGGGGGCGCATTCCCCACAGGGTGGAATTGGTAATCACCATCGATGAGGGGTGGCCCGAGTACGTCAGGGAGATTAACGTAATCGGCCGTCCGTCTTCCGAGGTGCTTCCTTACATCCGGACGGCCGAAAGCTCCGTCTTCGACCAGTTCAGGCTCAGGGAGGATATAAGGAGGCTCACGGAGCACTACAAAAAGAAAGACTATCTGAACCCCCTGGTGGGCCCCTTCACATTTTCCGACGGGGTGCTGCACTTTAACGTCAACCCCGGGGACCGCCTGGAGATCAACATAGAGGGAAACGACTCCATTAGCGAGAAGAAACTTGCCCGGACAATGCCATTTTTCGACGCCGGAGAGGTGCGCGACGATCTCATAGACGAGGCGGTGGCGAGGATTGTCCAGGCCTACCACGCCGGGGGCTATCCCAATGCGCAGGTGGCCACGGTCATGAGCAGGGAGGACGACACGGTCACGCTTAACTTCTTCGTGTACGAGGGGACGAAGGTCGAGGTGGGAGACATAAGCCTCGAGGGAATAACGGTGCCCGAGGAAAACCTCAAACAGGTGCTTTCCCTGAGGGAGGGCGGGGCCTATAACCCGGACCTTCTGGACAGGGACGCCCAGGCCATCGGGGACTTCTATAACGCCCTCGGTTACATCAACGTCTCGGTCTCCTCCCCCGAAGTCTCCATAGAGGACGCCACGGCCAGCGTGACCATACGCATAGACGAGGGAAAGCAGGTCACAATCTCAGATATAAAGCTGGAGGGGGTCGAGTCCATGTCCTTGGATGCCGTGGAGGCGGCGGTGGAGATGGAGGCGGGAGACCCCTATAACGAGGTCGACATCTCCGATGCCCGGCGGAGCATAACAAGCCTTTATAGGGTGCGCGGCTACCTACGCGCCAATGTCGGGGTCCGGAGGGATTTCATAGGCGACGAGCAGGCGGCGCTGACGTTCGCCGTCGAGGAAGGGCCGCAGCTCTTTTTCGGAAAGACGATCGTCAGGGGAAACCGGGACACGAGGGTCGTCGTCATCGAGCGGGAGTTCGTGCACGGCGAGGGCGAGCCCCTGGACAAGAAGCTTCTGCTGGAGGCCAGGCAGAGGATCTTCAGGACGGGCCTTTTCGATGACGTGAGCATCGACGTCACGGACCGCTACGACCACAGGTCTGACGTCCTCGTCAGCGTCGAGGAGGGCAAGGCGGGTACGGTGGAATTCGGCCTTGGCTACGGCGAGTACGACCGGCTGAGGGGGTTCTTCGACGTAAGCTACAGGAACTTCTTCGGCATGAACCGGCAGGGCGCCTTCAGAATCGAGGCTACCTCCCTGTTGAGCCGCTACATAGTCCGCTATAACGACCCGTGGTTCCTGGGCAGGCGCATTCCCTTCAGGGCCTACTTCATTAAGGAGGACCGGGAAGAAATCAACATAGACACCGGGGATACGAAATACAGGGTCGAGAGGTACACCGGGGGCATCGGCGTAGAGAAGGCACTGAGCGACAGGGTGAAGCTCGACGTCCTGTACGAATATTCCCTGACCGACACCTTCGACGTGGCCCCCGACATAATCATTTCCAAGGAGGATGTGGGCACCCTGGCCGTATCGAGCATAACGCCTTCCCTTACGTTCGACACGAGGGACAACCCCTTCGACCCCAGGCGGGGGCTCTATGCGGGCGTTTCCCTGAAGACGGCGAGCGTGGTGCTCCTATCGGAAACCGACTTCTTCAAGCTCGTAGGCTTTGCCAGCGTCTTCAAGGAGCTGGCAAAGCCGGTGGTGCTGGCAGCTTCGGTGCGGGGCGGCATGGCCCAGGGAATGCGGGACACAACGGACCTACCCCTGATCGAGAGGTTCTTCCTGGGGGGCAGGAGCACGGTGAGGGGCTTCTCTCAGGACGACCTGGGGCCCAAGGGGAGCGAGGGCAACCCCATAGGGGGCAACGCGTTTTTCCTGGGGAACCTGGAGTTCAGGATAAGCGTGGTGAAGAACTGGAGGATCGTGGCGTTTTTCGACACCGGGCAGGTCTGGCTCGACAGCAAGGACGCGGACCTCACCGACCTCAGATATACCGCCGGACTGGGCCTCCAGTACAACACCCCCGTGGGGCCCATAAGGGTCGACTATGGGCACAAGCTTGACAGGCGAGCCGGAGAGTCCAGCGGAGAGGTCCACTTCAGCATAGGACACGCCTTCTAAGGCTCCTCCTTGAGGAGTATCTTTATGTGAGCCTCCTTTCTCAAGTCTTCCAGGTGCCGCCGAATTCTGTAGTTGATCTCTTTTTCGAGCAGGTAGCTCTCTATCTCGCCCTCGACCTCGTCGTACGACCTGCCGGCGAACTCCTCCTCGTGGGAGTCGTAGAAATCCCGGATTTCGCTCTCCTTTATGTTGATGAACACCCGGAACTTGAGGTCGATGTATTCTTCCAGCAGCTCGTCCTCGTCCACGGCATCGAGCCGGAGCTTGCGGG
>JASFVA010000203.1:0-3829 GCA_050050055.1 Nitrospirota bacterium | reverse complement strand
ACAGTACTCTTCCTGTCGGTCTTCCATCACCTTGTCAAGTACCACGGGAGGGAGTGTGCAATCGAGATCCTCAGGACGCTGGCGGGGAAATGCCGGGGGCAGTTCTTTTTCGAGACCGGGCAGCCCGACGAGCGCGGGGCGAAGTGGAGCCGGCTGATGGAGTTCATTGGCGGCACGGACGAATGGGCCAGGGAATTCTTCACGAGGCAATGCGGGTTCAGGTCGGTAAGGTGCCTGGGGTCCTTCGAGACCTTCCTGACGCCCGTCAAGCGAAAGCTCTTCCTGGCGGAGAGGTAGGCGGCCCCAGGAAGTTGAATCGCGTCGCCGGAAACCCGGCTTTCGATACCGTAAATATAATCGAAGTGGAATTAAATGGCATGTTATCACCGGTCGCAGGCAAGGCTAGGCTACGCTGAAAAAGAGTGAAAGCATTTTGGTGCCCGGCGGGAGATGAGATTATTTTCCAGCAGGAGAAAGTCCTTCAAAGACCTCACCTCGGTTTTTTCCGCCACGGTGGCCACAAGGGTAATCGACCTGGCCCGGGGGTTTGTCGTGGCCAAGTACCTGGGCCCGGGAAACCTGGGCATCCTCAGGGCCGTCCAGCTTATCTCCATGCTCGACAAGTTCGGCAACATGGGCTTTAAGATGGTTGCCACCAGGGAGATAACCTTCCTGAGGGGGAAGGGGGAGGGAAAGAAGGAGCTTTCGGTCCGGAACGTAGCCTACTCCGGCGAGATGGTTCTCACGGTGGTTCTTTTCCTGGCTTCGCTGGCAAGCCTGTTCTTCTTCGGTTCGGGGGAAGTGCTCCTCGCGATAGTGCTGGCTTCCGTGGGGCTTTTGTTTTCCAAGATATCACGGATTTTCGAGGCCGAGGCGATAATCAACAAGCAATTCGTGCTTTACAGCAAGGTCATATTCTGGGCGGGGCTCTTCAACTCGGCGGCTATCGTCGCCACGGTCCCTTCGCTCGGCATGCACGCCGTTCTGGCCATGTCGACAGTGACGGCGCTCCTGACGAGCCTGATGTATCTGAGGAGGCTCGACTTCCCCTTCAGGTTCAGCCTGGAGAGGGCCGAGCTGTTCAGGCAGTTGAGGATCGGCATCCCCCTGTCGGTGGCCACCCTGGCCTACGGTTCCTACAGGTATGCCGAGCGCGTCTCAGTGGGGCTCATCCTGGGCGTCACGGCCCTGGGCTTCTACAGCCTGGCGGCTATGGCTATGGACCAGCTCCTGAACCTGTTTTTACTGCCGGTGAAGGTCAGGAAGATTGACATGTACGAAAAGCTGGGGCAGCGCAGATTCAGGGACGTGCACAGGCAGGTGGTGAGGGAGACCCTCCTGCTCGTCGCGGCCGCCGTCGCGGTGGTGCCCCTTTCCTGGGTGGGCATAGACATTGTCATCGAAACGCTGCTGCCCGAGTACGCCGAGGCCGCCCTGGTCTGCAAGGTCATGGTGCTGGCCGTGCCGCTGAGGACGCTCTCCTCCTATATGAACGTCATAATAGTGTCTTCCTCCGTGGACAGGCAGGCGGTGGTGGCTCCGCTACAGTTCTCGGCCACGGCGGTATTCGTCATGGGCGTCCTCGCCCTGAAACACTTCGGCATGGCCTCTCTCCTTAACATCGTGATCGCCGACATATCCGGCTATGCCTTGTATCACCTGGCATACATCGTCCTTTACAGGAAATGCTTCGTCAACGACTACCTGCGGGGGCCGTCCGTCGTCATGGCGGCCGCAGGGCCGGAATAGGGCATGGCCGTAGAGTCGAAACGCACAGAGACCGGGAGCCTCGGCGAAATGGGTCCGTTGGCGAAGTTGCTTCTCTTTGTCTTCGTCTCGCACCTCTTCGTTCTTCCCGAGTATGCCAGGGAGCTCATGATATTGAACCTCGGATGGGGAAATATCTATCCGCTCCGGCTCTATACGGTGGGGCTGCCGGCCCTTTACGTGTTTCACCTCTCCAGAAACAGGGGGAAGTTCCGGACGCCGCACCTGGGGGCTTTCGCCGTGCTGTTCGTGACCTTTGTGATCCTTGAGTCCCTTCCCCACCGCACGGGCCCCGCGGGGTTCGCCCTTGCCGACATGGTCCCTTTTTCCGGCGTATTGTTCCCCGGGCGGGAGGCCCATTATTCGTTCGCCGTTGAGCAGTTCTATATCTACTTTTTCTTCCTGGTCCTGGTGAACTTCGGCCTGAAGGAGAGTTTCTTTTACAGGGTAGTGGATTATTCGCTCTACGCGGGCCTTATTACGTGCCTGGTCACATACATGGGCTACGCCGGGCTCATCGACCTGGGCACGGACTATGTCTTTCAGGATGAGGGCCTGCTGGACAGGCCGAGCACGCTGATAAACGCCAACAATATATCTTATATCGCTTCCTTTTCCATGTTGCTGCTGGTAGTCAAACAACTGAACGAACGGATGTTTTCCCCGGCCCGCGTAGCCAGGGATATTTCCCTGATGTCCCTGTTTACGCTGATGTCGGTCATCAACTCGACCCGCGGGGCCCTCGTCATAGCGCTGATAATGCTCGCATATTATTGCCTGATGCTCTGGAGGTCCAGCGCGCAATTGAGAAGATACGTCGTGTTCCTGCTATTGCCCCTCGCCCTCCTGGCCGGCCTGTACAGGGGCGTCGGGGTGCCGGGAGCCATGGAAAGGACCAACATATACCAGCGCTCCTTCGTTCTGCCCGGAGAGTCAACAGGCGTGGATATGCGGTTGGAGAATATACGGAACGCCGTTAAAAACTTCAAGGAGCACCCCTTTCTCGGCGTGGGCTACTTCAACGCCGCGAAATCGGATTATGGGCTGGGAACGAGGACCAACAATCAATTCCTGCAGACCCTGGCCGCCGGCGGGGTGTTCTACTTATTAATTTACTTGTTCTATAACTACCGGTTCCTTGTCGTCAGGGCGCGCTTTCTTGCAAGGCCGGAGGTGGCGCTCTCCGTGGCCTTCCAGCTCATGTACTTGACCTTCAGGAGGCCGACGACGCTGGCCCTTCTGTCCCTTTCCGCGTACGTCGCGATCTACTTCCACTGTTCGGGCTACCCGAAGCGGGGTCCGGAAGAGCCGCCCGCCGGAGCACCGGCGGCTTTGCCGCCTCGGTGAGGACATGAGAAAGCTCAGGCTCCTGTTTCTCGACTTTCAGGTTCCGTATTTGTTGAAGGACGCGGAGTATCCCGTGGGCGGGGCCTGCGTGAGGCAGGTCGCCCTGGCTCAGGGCCTGGCCTCCGTCGGCCACAGGGTGGGGATACTCACGTGGAAGGGCGCGCGGCAGTACGCGGGCGGAGAGCAGGCCTTCGACTTGGTGGAGTCGTTTCATCCCGATGCCGGCCCGAGGAAGCTGAGGTATTTCTTCTACCGGTTCCCTTCCCTGCTGAGGGCGGCCAAGTCGTTTGACCCCGATTATGTCTTCCAGAAGTGTGTCGGGGGCGATACGGCGACAATGGCGGCCATAGCCCGGCTGCTCGGGGTGCCCTTCGTATACATGGCCGCAAACGACATCGATGCGGACGGCGGTTACCGGCGGAGGCTCGGGTTTCTGGAGAGGGCGGCTTACGTTCGCGCTTTAAGAAATGCCGATGGGATCATAGTGCAGAACCAGTACCAGCTCCGTGAGTTCACGAAGTGGCTCAAAGGGAAGAACATAGCCGTGGTTCATAACCCGGTTTCGTTCGGCGAAGGCCCCCTGCCTCCAATAAAGCCCCGTTCGGAGCGCGGTTATTTCGCCTGGCTCGGGGTCTTCCAGCCCCAGAAAAACCTTCCCGCGTTGCTCCGCATAGCCAGAAGGACTCCGGAGGTAGAGTTCAGGGTGGGCGGCATG
>JASFVA010000202.1:0-3832 GCA_050050055.1 Nitrospirota bacterium | reverse complement strand
CCTGCCGGGCCTGGCGATGCTCGTGTGGTTCTTCGCCTCGCAGTTCATCGTCTTCGAGGAAGAGGAAAGGGGCATGGACGCCGTGCTTAAGAGCAGGGCCTACGTGAGGGGCTTCGGCTGGGGCGTCTTCTGGAGGCTCCTGGTCATAAGCGTCCTTGCGCTTTTCGCCTCCCTCGTCCCCCTGGTGGGGAGCATACTTTTCACCCCCTTCATGATGCTCTTCATGGTCCACGTCTATAAGGACCTCCGGGGCATCAAGGGAAGAGACGTGCGATACGCAAGCGGCGCCGGGCCCAAGGCCGGGTGGATAGCCCTGGCCACGGCGGGCTACGTGCTTCCCCTTGCTGCGGCCTCCCTCATCTTCGGGACGGCCATGCTAAGCGCCCTCCAGGGCCTGGGCCTCTCCTCGATGGAGGGGCTCGGCGGCCTCAAGGCCCCCGCCGTGGATGCCCGTGTAAGCACCACAAAGCGGGTCTACGCCCCTGGGGAGCCCATCGTGGTCGAGTTCTCGGGCCTTCCCGGCAGCGAGGGGGACCTGTTGACCGTCGTGGAGGCCTCGGCGCCCCGGGGCGCCCGCGGCGAGACCTTTCACACCCGGGGCAAGACCGCGGGGCGGCACACCTTCGGCGGCCTCCGGGCCGGGGAGTACGAGGCGAGGGCCTTCTTCGGCCGGCCCAGGGGAGGGCAAGAGGCGGGGGCGAGGCACGCCTTCAGGGTGGCCGGACCGAGCCCCGGTGCGGAAATAGAGGCGGAAACAGAGCCGGAAACGGAGCCGGAGCTCGGCCTCGAAAGAATAAGCTTCTCCCCGGGCGAGGCCGTGGTGGTCCGCTTCAGGGCGCCCTCCACCTTCGGCCCCGGCGCCTGGGTGGGCATCGTGCCCGCCAGCCTGGACCACGGCAGCGGGGCCCTGAACGCCCGCCATGCCATCGCCCGGCAGTCGCTGGGCGGAAGGACCTCCGGCGGCCTCTCCTTCTCGGCGCCCGGGGAGCCCGGGATATACGACCTCAGGATGAACTCAGGCGGCGCCGGGGGCTCCGAGGTCGCCTCCACCACCTTCGCCGTCGAAAGGGGGCCGGAGGGCGGGCCGCCCCCTTAGTGAGAGAGGCCGAGTCCCGGGAAAGCCCCCCCTCGGGCGAAAGCCGCGCCCCTCGCTTCCCGGGGGGGCCTTTCCATGCCCCTCCGGCTGTTTACTTATCGAAAATATGGTATAATATTGACGAAGCTAAATGGAGTATCATGTATGGTCGCCGCAAGGTATTCTGCTTTGCGGTTTTTCTTATACACTACCTCCGTTAACTTCAATATTCTCAAGAAGGAGGTAGTCACATGGCAAACGGAACCGTGAAGTGGTTCAACGAGTCCAAGGGTTTCGGCTTCATCACCCAGGACGACGGCACCGACGTCTTCGCGCACTACTCGGCCATCCAGGGCGAAGGCTTCAAGACCCTCGCCGAGGGCGATGCCGTGAGCTTTGACGTCGTAGAAGGCGACAAAGGACCCAAGGCGGCCAACATCGTAAAGGTGTAGAGCCGGCGCGGCCCGCCCCGGTTCGCCCGGGGCGGGCCCGCTTGAATTCCGTTTCGGAGCACGTCTCCCATTCTCACCGCGACTTTCAGCTCTCGCGCCCCCGGGCGGGATGAAGTACTAACCTCAACTCACCAGGACGAAGGAACATGGCAAAGAAGCTATACGTGGGGAACCTTTCCTATAACGCCGACGAAGAGTCGCTCAGGGGACTTTTCGCGCAGGCCGGGGAAGTCGAGTCGGTCAACATAATCACGGACGCCGCAACGGGGCGCTCCAGGGGCTTCGGCTTTGTCGAGATGGCCTCGGACGAGGACGCCGAAAAGGCGATATCCACCCTGAACGGCACATCTTTCATGGACAGAAGCCTTGTCGTGAGCGAGGCGCGGCCCCGTCCCGAAAGGGGCGGCGGGCGGGAGCGCCGCCGCGGGCCCTCGGGCGGCGGAGGGAGGCCCGGCGGTTGGAGGTAAAGGTAACCGGCGAGCTCGACAGCGCCATCAAGCTCCTCAAGCGCAAGCTCCAGAAGGAGGGCGTCCTGGGAGAGCTGAAGAAGAGGCGCTACTACGAGAAGCCCTCGGTGAAGCGCAAGAACAAGCAGCGGGAGGCGGCGAGGAAGAGGGCCAGGAGCAAGAGCAGGCGCAGGAGAACATTCGGCCGTTAGGCGCCGGAAACCAACCGATAAAGGAGGCTTTGTTGGCAAGAAGAGCCGGAGCTTACAAGAGCGAAAAGAGGAGAAAGGAACTCAAGAGGAAGAAGAAAAAGGAGGAGAAGCGCCTAAAGAGGCAGCAGAAGGACGAGCCCGAAGCTTCCCCGGAAGAGGCCCAGGCCGCCGAGGGCGAGCCCGAAGCCTCCCAGGAGGAGGCCCAGGCCGCCGAGGGAGAACCCGAAGCCTCCCAGGAGAAGGCCCGGGAGGAGTAGGTTCGGGGCCAACGCTTGCCCTTTAGGAGGACATCAGACCATGGCAAAGAAAAGGACAGCCGCTTCACAGAAATACGCCGAGGCACAGAAACGCAACCAGGAAAAGCTCGACGCGGGGCTCGTCTCCGAGCGCTTCCCCGCGGTCTCGGGCATGATAATAAAGATGACCTACTTCCACGAGTCAGCCCAGCCCGTGCTCATGGTGCGCACGGTCAACGTCTTCCCCTCCAGCCACGCCTATTTCCTCATGAGCTGCATGGACAAGGACTGCGAGGACGGCGGCTTCGACCTCGCCCCCGTCGTCTCGGCCATGGTGAGGGGCCGCAAGAAGGCCTCCAAGGGCGAGATGGTCTGCCGCGGCAGAGGCGGAAAGCTGAGCCGCAAGCACGCCAAGATCTCCTACGACATAAAGATCAGATACCGCTCTAAGTAGAGCCCCCCGCGCCCCTTTCCACCGGGCGCCCTCCCCGCGCGCACACCCGCTTACGCCGCCCTCACCCTTACGCCTTAAGCCCCCGGCGATGTTTCGGCTGTTTCGGAGGTGGGCCCAGGGGGGAGTGGTCTCGCCGAAATCTGCATTGACAGGGATTGCCAAAAGGCCTAGAGTACGAATAGCAGCAAATGGACAGGTGGTCAGGGCCTTCCGTTTCGCGTAAACTAATGGTGTTCGGCGGCCCCCATGGCAAGGACGGGGGGAAACCAAAGTTAAAGGAGATAGGACGATGCAAAGACATCTTGCGGTTATTCTTTGCCTGCTCGCTGTCGTGGCGATGGTCGGCTGCCGCTCGCTCACCGGGAAGTCGGCTGGCGAGACCATCGACGACGCGACGATTACCACCAAGGTAAACGCGATTATCGTGAAGGACCCTTCCGCGGCGTTCCTGAAGATCGACGTGGACACGAGGCAGGGGCACGTCAGCCTGAGCGGGATTGTCCCCGACGGGGAGACGGAGGACCGGCTCGTCGAGAGGATCAGGCAGGTAAAGGGCGTAAAATCGGTCGAAAGCAACCTCAAGGTCGAGCCGAGAGAATAACGTATAACGGACCTCCGGCCGCCGCAGCGGCGGGTTACCATCCAATAGGTACGAGGCGGATGCGGCAGCCCCAATAATTAATGCGGGGACTATTCTGCCCTTTGGCCAGCAATAGCAGGCCGGGGTGACAGCTCTATGTGACATGGCAAAGGTATTGGGCGAAGCGGGAAGATTTGTAAGCGCGCAGGCCATTAACAAATACAAAAAGCAGTTTATTGCTATCTACTTCCTTACTGCCGTCTTTGCTTTTGGCGGGGGCTGTCTGGCCGGCGCAAGTTCGAGTTGGCCGTATCCGTTTGCCCTGTTGGTTTTACTCTTGGTTATATTCCTTATATCCGCAAGGAAAATTGCCCGGG
>JASFVA010000201.1:0-3886 GCA_050050055.1 Nitrospirota bacterium | reverse complement strand
AGCCCGGCATCGAGAGTGGTGGCCACTATCCTCATGCCCTTGCCGCGAAGCTCCTCTGCCACGGTCTTCCGCCCGGCATGGACGACCGGTATGTTGAAGATGCTCCCCGAGGAGGCCCTGAGGGCCTTCTGGCCGAAGGGGTCGCAGGTGCCCTCAAGGACAATTACGGCCGATGCCCCGGCGGCGTCGGCGGTGCGTATGATGGTCCCGGCGTTTCCCGGGTCCCCCACCCCGTCCAGGACGACCACCGGGCCCGCGGACTCACGGATGGAGCCGAGCCCGGCGGGCTCCAGAGAGACGACGGCCAGTATGCCCTGGGGCGCCTCGGTGCCCGAGAGCTTATGGAGCACCCTTTCGGTTATCTCGAAGACCTCCGCCCCCGAGCGGGCGAGCCTGCCGGGGAGGCCGCGGGGGGCCTTGAACCTCTCGGCCACGAAGGCCTGCCCTATTTCGGCCCCGGCCTCAAGGGCGGACTCCACCAGGTGGGGCCCCTCGACCATGAACTCCCCGCCGCCGAGGCGCCGCTCCCGTGCCTCCACCGCCCGCTTCACGGCGGGGTTCCGGGGGCTCTCTATTTTCCTGGGCCTCATACGCGCCAGATTATACCACAGCCGCATCTATGCATTTAATCTATTTATTAGTGGGTTATTAACAAAGGCAGGTTGACGGGAGAGACGGCGCTATGATAACTTTTTAGGTTGTTTTTACGGCATTTTTTTCAGGGACACCGAGATTTTTCGGATATGACTTTTCGATTGCACATGGAGGTTCACGATGCTTAAGCGCTATCTGCTGGCCCCCGGGCCCACGCCGGTTCCCCCCGAGGTGCTCCAGAGCATGGCCATGCCCATGATACACCACCGCTCTCCGGACTTCGTGCCCATAATGGAGTCGGCCAGGGAGGGCCTCAAATGGCTCTACCAGACCGAGAACGACGTCCTCATCCTCGGCTCAAGCGGCACGGGCGGCATGGTGGGGGCGGTCAACAACTTCTTCAGCGCCGGCGAGAGGGTCCTGGTGGTAAACGGCGGCAAGTTCGGCGAGCGCTGGACGAAGATATGCCAGAGCTACGGGGTGGAGGTGGACGAGATAGAGGTGGAGTGGGGCCGCCCGGTGGACCCCGAGGAGATAAGAAAGCGCCTCGACGCCGACCCCTCCATAAGCGGGGTCCTCGTGCAGGCCTCGGAGACCTCCACGGGCGTCTACCACGACGTCAAGGCCGTGGCCGACGTCTGCCGGGGCCGCGAAAACGTCCTCCTCGTGGTGGACGCCATAAGCGCCCTCGTGGCCCACGACATAAAGACCGACGAATGGGGCATAGACGTCATGGTCGCGGGCTCGCAGAAGGGGCTCATGATACCGCCGGGCCTGGCCTTCGTGAGCGTTAGCGAAAAGGCCTGGTCCAAGGATACGAAGGGCTCGCCGCGGTTCTACTTCAACTTCCAAAAGGAGCGCGAAAGCCTCAGGAAGAACCAGACGGCTTTCTCCTCCTCCGTCACCCTGATAATCGCGCTGAACGAGGCCCTGAAGCTCCTCAGGGCCGAGGGCCTGGAGGACATCTTCGCCCGGCACGCCAGGCTCGCCCGGGCCACGCGCGAGGGGGCCAAGGCCCTGGGCCTGGGCCTCTACGCCAAGGCCTCGCCCTCCAACGCCCTCACGGCCGTGGAGGCCCCGGAGGGGCTCGACGGTCAGGAGATATACAAGGCCATGAGGGAGAGGTACGGCATAACCGGCGCGGGAGGACAGGACCGGGCGAGGGGAAAGATATTCAGGATAGCCCACCTGGGCTACGCCGACACCTTCGACGTGATAACGGCCATATCGGGCCTGGAGATGGTCCTCCGGTCCATGGGCCACAAGATAAAGCTCGGCTCCGGCGTGGGGGCGGCCGAGGAAATACTCATGAGGGAATAGATGAAGGTGCTCGTTAGCGATAACCTCTCCGAAAAGGGGGTCTCGATACTCAAGAAGGCCGGCCTGCACGTGGACGTGAAGACCGGCATGTCGCCCGAGGAGCTGAAGGCCGTAATCGGCGAATACAACGGCATAGTGATAAGGAGCGCCACCAAGCTCACGGCCGACGTCCTGGAGGCGGCAACGAACCTCAAGGTCATCGGCCGGGCCGGAAGCGGCCTGGACAACGTGGACAAGGCCGCCGCCTCGAAAAAGGGCATAGTGGTCATGAACACCCCCGGCGGAAACACCATCACCACGGCGGAGCACACGGTGTCGCTGATGCTCTCGCTGGCCCGCCTCATCCCGCAGGCCACGGCCTCGATGAAAGAGGGCAGGTGGGAGAAGAAGAAGTTCACCGGCGTGGAGCTCTTCAACAAGACCCTCGGCGTGGTCGGCATAGGCGCCATCGGAAGCGAGGTGGCCAAGCGCGCCCAGGGGCTGGAGATGAACGTCATCGCCTACGACCCCTTCCTGAGCGACGAGAAGGCCCGGGACATCGGGGTGGAGAAGGTGGCGCTGGAGGAGCTCTTCAGGCGCGCGGACTTCATCACCTTCCACACTCCCCTCACCCAGGAGACGAGGAACCTGGTCAACAAAAAGACCATAAAGCTCATGAAGGACGGCGTGAGGATTATAAACTGCTCCCGGGGCGGCATAGTGAACGAGAAGGACCTCTTCGAGGCCCTCGAAAGCGGCAAGGTCGGCGGGGCCGCCCTGGACGTCTTCGAGAAGGAGCCCCCGCAGGACTACGCCCTGGCCAGGCACCCCAGGGTCGTCTGCACCCCCCACCTGGGGGCGGCGACGGGGGAGGCCCAGGAGAACGTGGCCGTGGCCGTGGCCGAGCAGGTGGTGGACTACCTCCTGCAGGGCACTATAAGGAACGCGGTGAACTTCCCCTCCATCCCGCCGGACCAGATGCCCACGCTGAGCCCCTACATCCAGCTTGCCGAGCGGCTCGGCAGCTTCGCCTCCCAGGTCTCCGAGGGCGGCATCACGGAGGTGTCGGTGGAATACAGGGGCGAGGCGGCGGAGCTCAACACCGAGCCCCTCACCATAGCGGCCCTCAAGGGGCTCTTGACGCCGATACTCGAGGAGACCGTGAACTTCGTCAACGCCCCCTTCATAGCCAGGGAAAGGGGCATAGAGGTGAAGGAGGTTAAGACCGGCGAGGCCGGCGACTACCAGACGCTGGTGTCCCTGAAGATCAGGGCCGGCGGCGCGGAGCGGGGCGTCTCGGGCACGCTCTTCCACCGCAGGAACCCCCGCATAGTGGAGGTGGACGGCTTCCCGGTGGAGATAATCCCCGAAGGCACGCTTCTCCTGATGTTCAACAACGACAAGCCCGGCGTCATAGGGAGCATCGGCGCCTTCCTCGGCCAGAGCGGCATCAACATCGCCAGGATGCACTTCGGCCGCGAGACGGCCGGCGGGCGGGCCATCTCGGTGGTGAGCATAGACACCCCCGTCACCCAGGAGCAGGCCCAGGAGATACGGAAACTCCCGAACATACTCTCCGTGAGGCAGGTCTTCCTCTAATCCAAGGGAAAGCGAGCGCGCATTATGCCATCGGTACTTATAGTGGGAACACAGTGGGGCGACGAGGGGAAGGGAAAGCTCGTCGACTACCTGACGGACTCGGCGCAGGTGGTGGCCCGGTACCAGGGGGGCCACAACGCCGGGCACACCGTGGTCGTTAACAACAAGAAGTTCGTCCTCCACCTCCTGCCCTCGGGCATCCTGAGGGGCGACAAGCTCTCGGTAATCGGAAACGGCACCGTGGTGGACCCGGGCTGCCTCCTCGAGGAGATAGACGCCCTGAGGGCCGAGGGCCCCGAGGTGGGCGAAAACCTCCTCCTCTCCAAGCGGGCGCACCTCATCATGCCCTACCACCTGGCCCTGGAGAAGGCGGCAGAGGAGAGCATGGGCGCCA
>JASFVA010000200.1:0-3892 GCA_050050055.1 Nitrospirota bacterium | reverse complement strand
GAGGAGATTATCTCGGCCTCCCGGCGCCCCTGGAAGGCGGCCTCCACCGAGGCCGAGGGCTCCTCCGGCGGAGCGTCGAGGTACGCCACGGAGTACTCCGGCGGCGGGGCGAAGCCCGAACGGGCGAGCTCGGCGAACTCCAGGGCCTTCGTGCGCTCCATCTCGTAGTGCTTGCTCGCTATGGCCACGGCCTCCTCGATGGGCCTGCGGAAGTCCGGGGTGAAGAGGCGGTCTATGTAGTTGGTGCCCAGCCCGCTGGCCACGAGGAACAGCAGCGCCGCCGGTATGGAGGTCAGTATCAGGAAGGACGCCATGACCTTGCTCTTGAACCTGTAGCCCAGGGTGCGGTTCTTGAATTCGCCGTGGAGCCTCAGGAGCGTCCTGCCCACGTAGAAGCCCAGGGCCATGAGGGCCGCGAGGTTGAGGTTCAGGAGCACGAAAAAGGCGAGCTTGCCCGTGGTGGTGGCGGCCCTGAGCTTGACGAGGAAGATCTCCACCACCGTGGCCGCGACCAGGGCGGCCGCCACCAGGAGGACGTTTCTCGCCGGGGGCCTCACGGGCCTGCCTCCCCGCCGGGGCCGCCTCCGTTTATGGCGAAGGGGGCCGAGTCGCTTTCTACCTTGAACTCCCTCTCCTTTACGAAGAAGAAGAGGTAGCCCACCACCGGGGGCAGCTTCCTCAGGCGGCCCTCGGCGGTGACCCTGACGAAGTAGCGCGAGGGCTCGAGCTCCTTCACGCTGGTGAGGGTGTGCTCGTCCACCGAAAGCGCCCAGCCGACGAGGCTCCGGCAGTCGGTGAAGCGCTTTTCCCTGAGGACGTTTCCCACGAGGGAGGTGGCCACGTACTCCTTCTTGACGGGGTCGCACCTGAGGGTGCGGGTGAACTTCGTGCCGAGGACGAACTCGTCGGGCCAGGACGTCCAGACCCTGAAGAGGTCCACGTAGATGTCTATTTCCTTGGAGATGCCCTTGGAGATGTCCTCGAGCTGCTTTTCGCTCAGGTCCAGGGCCGTCGAGACGACCATGTGCCCTTCGTTTACGAGGACCCGGGGGCCCACTATCTCCTGGGCTTCCGCAGCCAGGGGCAGAAGGACCAGGGTCAGGGCCAGGGCCAGTTTAAGAAAGATTCGGGGCATCTCCAAAAGACCTTGTAAGTGCTTGACTTCTCCGAAAAAATAATCTTCCCATTATAACACAGGCGCACCCCCTTGCCACCGCCCCGGAGGGGCCGCCGCCGGAGGGGAAAACGTTTGCATTTATTGAACGCCTTCCGCGCCGGAAACCGCCGCGGCTTCTGGTATAATAGGCGACCATGAACGTGTCGGACCTCAAATACGACGAGCGGGGGCTCATCACCGCCGTGGTGCAGGAGGCCGGGACGGGCGAGGTCCTGATGGTGGCCTGGATGGACGAGAAGGCCGTGAGGATGACCCTGGAGACCGGCTGCACCCACTTCTGGTCGCGCTCCAGGCAGAAGTACTGGAAGAAGGGCGAGACCTCCGGGTGCCTCCAGGAGGTGAAGGAGGTGCTCTACGACTGCGACGCCGACACCCTCCTGGTGAAGGTGGAGCAGCAGGGCGCCGGGGCCTGCCACACCGGCGAGAGGACGTGCTTCTTCAGGAGGCTGGAGAAGGAATAGTTCATAAATAGAGAACAATTGTTTGTAAATACGCAACATTGATATTTCCCCCTCCCCTCGAAAAGGAGGAGCTTGGAGGGCGGCTACGGAGGACTCTATGGACTGCCTGTTCTGCAAGATAGCCGAGGGCCGGATCCCGGCCAAGGTCGTCTACGAGGACGACCGCGCCGTGGCCTTCGAGGACATCGACCCCCAGGCCCCGGTCCACGCCCTGGTGATCCCCCGCAAGCACATAGCCACCACGCTGGACGCGGGCGAGGAGGACAAGGAGCTCCTGGGGCACCTCTTTGCGGTGGCCAACAGGGTGGCCCGCGAAAGGGGCGTGGCCGAATCGGGCTTCAGGCTGGTGATGAACACCAACGCCGACGGAGGGCAGGCGGTCTACCACATCCACCTCCACGTCCTGGGCGGAAGGCGGATGGCCTGGCCCCCGGGATAACGCGGGAAAATGGGGATTCCAGGATTGAGATTGACTTCCGAGCGGGAGGCCTTAAGGAGAGACAGCCCATGATTAAGCGCTACACCCGGCCCGAGATGGGCGCCGTATGGGAGCTGGAGAACAAGTACCGCAAGTGGCTCGACGTGGAGCTCGCCGTCTGCGAGGCCTGGGCCGAGATGGGCAAAATACCCAGGGGCTCCCTGAGGGCCATAAAGGAGCGGGCCGGCTTCGACTCCGGCCGCATAGAGGAGATAGAGGCCGAGGTGAAGCACGACGTCATCGCCTTCCTCACCTCCGTGGCCGAGCACGTGGGGCCGGACTCCCGCTACGTGCACATGGGGCTCACCTCCTCCGACGTCCTGGACACCGCCCTTTCGCTCCTCATGCGCCAGTCCCTGGACATGATAATCAGGGACGTAAGGGCCCTGCGCGAGGCCCTCAAGGAGAAGGCCTTCGAGCACAAGGACACGCCCTGCATGGGCCGGAGCCACGGCGTGCACGCCGAGCCCATGACCTTCGGCCTCAAGTTCGCCCTCTGGCACGTGGAGATGGGCCGCAACCTCGAGAGGCTGAGGCGCGCGAAAAAGGCCATAAGCGTGGGCAAGCTCTCGGGGGCCGTGGGCACTTTCTCGAACGTGCCGCCCAGGCTCGAGGAAATGGTGCTCGGGAAGCTCGGCCTCCGTCCCGAGCCCGTGGCCACCCAGGTGGTCCAGCGCGACCGCCACGCCGAGTACATCGCCACGCTGGCCATTCTCGGCGCGGGGGTGGAGAAGATCGCCGTGGAGATGCGGCACCTCCAGCGGACCGAGGTCCTCGAGGCCGAGGAGCCTTTCGCCAGGGGGCAGAAGGGCTCCTCCGCCATGCCCCACAAGCGGAACCCCGTGGGGGCGGAAAACCTCTCGGGCCTGGCCCGCATTCTGAGGGCCAACTCCCTGGCCGCGCTCGAGGACGTGGCCCTCTGGCACGAGCGCGACATCTCGCACTCCTCGGTGGAGAGGGTCATCATCCCCGACAGCTCCATCCTGGCCGACTACATGCTCCGCAGGCTCACGGGCATGGTCCGGGGCATGCACGTCTATCCCCGGAGGATGAAGGAGAACATGGGGCTGAGCTACGGCCTCCACAACTCCCAGCGGCTGATGCTCGCCCTGGTGGACAAGGGCCTCTCCCGCGAGGAGGCCTACGCCCTGGTGCAGAGGGCGGCCATGGAGAGCTGGCGCAGGAGGAAGGACTTCAAGGGCCTCGTCAAGAAGGACAGGGCCATAAGGAAGCACCTGAAGGCCTCGGAGATAGACGCCGTCTTCGACCCGGGCCACTACCTCCGTAACGTGGACTTCGTCTTCAAGAGGGCCTTCGGGGGGAAGTAGGCGGGGGGCCGCTCGCGCACGCGCAAAGGGGGGCGCAGCCGGGGGGGACAGAGGGGATAGATGAAAAGGTCCGAGAAAGCCGTGCTCGCCGTCTTCGCGGTCTCCCTTGCGTTTTTCGTCGCCTCCTCGGTGCTCTACTTCTTCGGCTTCGGGCTCCGCACCGCCTGGTGGCACCTCCAAAACCCCGGGCCCATCCTCTGGCACGGCCTCAGCATAACCGTGCCCGAGGGGCTTGTGGCCGAGGAGAAGGAAAGCGGCGTGCTCCACCTCTACGAGCTCGGCTCGCCGGGCGAGGTGGGGATATACTTCTTCGAGAGGGAAGAGGCCGTGGAGGGCGGGGTCCTGGAGTCGCGCTACGCGAGCTTCAACTTCGAGGTCCTCGAAAAGAGGAGGGCCAGGGTCCTGGGAGGCGAGGCCCACTGGATAAGGGCGAGGTCGAAAGGCGGGG
>JASFVA010000199.1:0-3904 GCA_050050055.1 Nitrospirota bacterium | reverse complement strand
GTCGAGACCGCGGCCAGGACATAGATGGCCAGGGAGAGCATGTAGTGGGACTCCACGAGGGCGAGGAGGGCCTCGCGGTGCCTCTTCAGGTTTTCGAAGCTCAGGTATTCGCCGAGCCCCGCGTACCAGGCCGCCGCCGCTGCGGCCGTCAGGACCGCGAGAAGGGCGACTTTCCTTTTGGATATAGTGGCCTCTGACAATTGTTGACACCTTTCCGGTTTGCCTATAGTATAGTGCCAGGTGGTTCATGTTTCATACATTAAGGGGGGATTCCTCTAATTCCTTGCGACACATCCCTTGAACCGGCAAACCGCTCCGGCGCTTCGGTTGGCTGAGGCGAAACAACGCCCGAGCATGTCCGAGAGGGCGCCGCAGGGGCCTGAGGCCTTCTTTTGAGCGCTCCCATGCGGCTCACCGTCATGACATATAACGTGCACAGCTGCACCGGGACCGACGGGCGCACCGACCCGCACAGGACAGCCAGGGTCATCGAGGGCCATGCCCCGGACATCATAGCCCTCCAGGAACTCGACAGCGGGCTCGTGCGCACGGGCCTCGTCGACCAGGCCATGGTCCTGGCCGAGTGGCTGGAGATGGACTACCATTTTCACCCGTCCCTACACCTGGAGGCGGGCCAGTACGGGAACGCCCTTCTCAGCCCCCACCCCATCAGGGTGTTCCGGGCGGGCGAACTGCCCACCCTGCCCAGGCGCGGGATAAAGGAAAAGAGGGGCGCCATCTGGATAAAGATGGACGTCGGGGGCCGGGAGGTCCAGGTCTTCAACACCCACCTCGGCCTCAACAGGCACGAGCGGCTCGCCCAGGCAACGGCCCTCGCCGGCCCGGATTGGCTTAGGCACCCCGAATGCAAGGGCCCGGTGGTTTTTTGCGGAGATATAAACGTGACCGGATGGTCGGAGGTTTACAGGATATTTAGCCGCGCCCTCGTGGACACCCATGGCCGATGGGGGATGGGCACCTGGCCCAGCCGCTTCCCCCTCATGCGCCTGGACTACATCTTCGCAAGCCCCGACGTCTCGGTGAGGGACGCCTTCGTGCCCCGGGACAAATCCGTCCGAAAGGCCTCGGACCACTTGCCGGCCGTCTCCGTGCTGGATGTCCCCGAGAGGGAGGCCCGGCCGTGAAGCGCATCCTCCGGCCCGGGGTCAGCTGCATGGGGCTCTACGAAGTCGAATCGACCGGCCTGGTCGTGGACGGCTACGACTACTTCCGCTTCTTTTACAGGGCGGCCAGGGGCGCGAGGCGCTACATTCTGGTAGCCGGATGGCAGTTCGACAGCGATTTCATGTTGCTCAGGGGCAGGGAGGCCGAGGAGGCCGGGGGCGAGGTGACGATGCTTCGGTTCCTGGAGGGCCTGTGCGAGGAGAACCCCGAGCTGGAGATATACATCCTCGCCTGGGACTTCGTCGAGTTCTACCTCCTCGAGAGGGAATGGTTCCAGGGCTGGAGGTTCAACAGGCGCACCTGCGGAAGGCTGCACTTCCGCTTCGACAGCAGGCACGCCGTGGGGGCGAGCCACCATGAGAAATTCGTGGTGGTGGACGGGGAGATGGCCTTTGTGGGCGGCCTGGACCTGTGCTCCGAGCGCTGGGACCAGAGGGACCACCGGCTGGACAATCCTGGGAGGAGTAATCCCAAGGGAAAGCCCTACGAGCCTTACCACGACACCCAGTCGTGCCATACCGGCCCCCTGGCCAGGGAACTGGCCGAGGTCTTCAGGGTCCGGTGGGAGAACTCCGGGGGCCAGAGGCTCGAACTCCCCAAGCCCGAAGGGAAGACCAGAAGGGAGGGGTTCTTCACCATCCCCATCTCTGCCCGCGAGGTTGCCATAAGCCGCACGAGGGCGAAGACCATAGTCCCTCCCCAGGAGTCGGTGCAGGAGATACGGAGCCTTTACGTGGACGCCGTCTCGGCGGCGGAGGGACTTATCTACATAGAGAACCAGTATTTCAGCTCCCAGGCGGTCTACAAGGCCCTGGTGGACAGGATGAGGGCCCCGGGCCGGCCGAAGCTGCAGGTTATTTTCGTCCTCCCCAAGAAGCCCCACTCGCTCATCGAGGAGGTCTCGCTTTCCTTTGCGCAGTCGAAGATGCTGAAGAGCATTATCGAGGTGGCCTCCGCGGAGGGGCATTCCCTGGGAATCTACTACAGGGCGTCGGGGGAGAGAGGCGGACAGGAGGTGCCGGTCCACATCCATTCGAAGCTCCTCCTCGTGGACGACCGGTTCCTCACGGTGGGCTCGGCGAACACCACGAACAGGAGCATGGGACTCGACACGGAGATCAACGTGGCCTGGGAGGCCTACTCGGAGGAGCACGGGGAGCTGAGGGAGTCCCTGAGGGAGGTCCGCCTGAGCCTGCTCAGGGAACACACGGGGGCGGGGGAGGGCGAAGGCGAAGACCTGCGGACCGTGGAGGGGCTCGTGGAGAGGCTCAATTCCATGGCCGCTTCGGGCGGCTGCCGGCTGAGGCCCCACACGCTGGAGTCCATCATAATGGAACACGTCCTGCCAAGGGGCATCGGGCTCGAGGACCTCAAGGTGGACCCCGAGGCGCCCGTCATAGAGGAAAACATATTCGAGCTCGTGGCGAGGGACGAAACCGGGCTGTTTCGGAAGGGGATAAACCTGCTCAGCGAGCTTCTCGTCTACCGGAGGACTGAGCTCGGGAAATACCTGGCGCACCAGTGGGGAAGGTGGTGGAAACCGGCCGTCGTGCTGGGGCTGGCCCTTCTTGCAGCCATAATATGGATATTCCTTGCCTCCGCGGACTGATGTGGCGGAAAGAGGCCTCCTGTTATAATTTAGTATGGAAAGGCTGGACCCCGAAAAGCTGATAAGGAGGCTCTACGCCCGGAACCCCAGGGCCATGGGGTTCCTCCTCGAGCATTCCAGGCTTGTTTCCCAGAAGGCCCTCGAGGCGGCCCGCCGGGTGGAGCACCTGGGGCCCGACCTCAGGTTCGTGGAGGAGGCCGCCATGCTCCACGACATCGGCATCATCAGGACGAACGCCCCCCTCTTCGGTTGCCACGGCGAGGCGCCATACATCTGCCACGGTGTGCTGGGCAGGGAGATGCTCGAGGCCGAGGGCCTTCCCAGGCACGCCCTGGTTTGCGAAAGGCACGTGGGGGTGGGGCTCAGGGCGGAAGACATAGCGGAAAAGGGATTTCCCCTGCCCCTGAGGGACATGGTCCCCGAGAGCCTGGCGGAGGTAATAGTCTGCTTCGCCGACAAGTTCTTCTCGAAGGACGGCGAGCCCCTCAGGGAAAAGCCCCTGGGGAAGGTGCGCTCCCAGATAGCCCGCTACGGCACGGAGAAGCTCGCGGTGTTCGACGGCTGGGCCGAGCTTTTCGGTTATGGCCGTGGGCGGTTTGAAACATCCGATTGATGAGAGTTTAAAACACCCGGTCGCTTAGACTTCGTTCCCCTGAAGCTCCTGATTTTCTGTCCCTTTTGGAATTCCCCCGGTCGGTTGCAAAAAAACGTTGACATGTTTTATGATTTACGGTTATACTTTTAGTTACCCTGGGGGAGGCCACGGAGTGGCCTGAGAGTTTCCCTGTGCGGGAATGACCCCGTATAACCTGATCCGGGTAATGCCGGCGGAGGGAAGGGAGCGCGAGCCGTGTTTCCTCAGGGGAATGCGGTTTTTTGTTTGGTTTATGAAGATAAAGGTAAACGGAGAGGAGATGGACACCGCGGCCGAGACCCTGGAGGGGCTTATAGGCGAGTGCAGGCTCGAGCCCCAGAAGGTGGCTGTGGAAGTCAACCTCGGCATAGTCAGGAAAGCGGAATACGGGACCTTCAGGCTCAAGGAAGGCGACGTGGTGGAAATAGTCAGTTTCGTCGGCGGAGGATAGAGGATAGATGTCGGACAAACTCGCA
>JASFVA010000198.1:0-3911 GCA_050050055.1 Nitrospirota bacterium | reverse complement strand
GTTCCCGCGAGCACGCCTTGCACTGACGAAGACGGCAACGAGTGCACCGAGGCCGGATGCGACGGCGCTGGAGCTTGTGACCAGCTGCATATCACGCCGGAAAGCACTCCCTGCGGCGACGGACAGCTCGACACCGAGTGCGCCGCGGCCGGATGCGACGGCGCTGGCACCTGCGACCCGCTCCACATCCCCGTCGAGGCCAGCACTCCTTGCACTGACGACGACGGCAACGAGTGCACCGACGCCGGATGCGACGGCGCTGGCGCCTGCGACCAGGACCACATCCTCGTCGAGGCCAGCACGCCTTGCACTGACACCGACGGTATCGAGTGCACCGAGGCCGGATGCGACGGCGCTGGCACTTGCGACCAGGGCCACATCACCGAGTGCGTGACCGAGATCTGCCGGACTCCTGGCTTCTGGGCCACTCACGCCGGAGATGAATGTCCGCCGAATAAGCCGGACTGCGGCAGCCAGAACATCACCCAGGCGGTGATAGACTGGGCGGGATGCCTCAACGTCTGCGGCGAGGCCATAACCTCCACGGATGTTGACGCGGCGACATCGGCTATCGAGGCCATGTGCGTATCCGTCAAGGGCGATAGCCTTCTCCAGCTGGTGCGCCAGCTCACGGCAACGGCCCTGAACTGCGTAGAAAGCGGCGGCGGAAGCGACTGCGATAACATTTCCATAGAGGGAGTGTTCCAGGAGTGTAACGCCCTGTGTGCAGCCGACGGTATTGACGACGGCCTTACCGTCCAGATGTGTATCGACCAGCTCGACTGCTTCAACAACGGCGGAGTCTGGTTCGGCGACATGTGCTGGTACGGCATTTGCGAGGCGGGCGACACTGGCGCGCTTTGTAACGTCGACACCGACTGCGACATCGTGGTGGGCGACCTCTTCATACCTGGCGTATGCGGACCTAACCCTGCCAGCTGTCACGCCCAGGAGCTCTGCAACCCGGACATTCCCGACCTTTGCTTCGAGCCGACCGGACCTGCCGGAAGCGAGAAGCTCTGTAACGGAAAGGACAGCGCCCACAAGAGCGACTGCGCCGTTATCCAGCCCTACGAGGACGACTGCGCTTCCAATGACCCCGACACCTGTTTCCCCTTCCCCGTGACTCCCGAGTGCGAAGGCGCAACATGTGGGAATTTCATTCCGTGCTCTGAGCCTGACAGCTGTGCTTCGCCTGTCTGTGCGACCACGGCAGAGGGCCCGGGGATTTGCGTTGATGGGGCTACCCCTTGCGCCGGCCTGGCGCCCTGCACCACGAGTGCCGATTGCGGGCCGGGCGAGGCCTGTGCGGTTGAGACCTGCTGCGTAGACCCCGTATGCGTACCCGCATCGGCGTTCTGCGTGGTAGACGGTGCGACATCTGCACCTGTAACTGCAACGGAGGGGGGAGCTACAATCGGTCAGTAAGTCCCTATAAGGGATGAATGGCCGGATTTGGAGGTCACCATCTCCGGTGCAAAAAGGAAGGGGACGCCGCCCAGGGCGGCGTCCCCTTCCAATAATTACCACATAAATATATTTTAGTTGCCTCGATACCGGATTTCCACTATAATGCAATTTATAAATTGCCTTAATATGAGGAGGTAGGATGTTCCGCAGGCTGACACTCTGTCTAATTGGATTTCTGATTATCGCAAGTTATTCCACGGCGTCGGCGGAATCCACGGAGGAATTTTGCGAGTCCTGCCCGAGCGGCACGGTCTATTATGTGAGGCAGACCGTGGGAAACGACGCAAACGACGGGCTCTCTCCCGAGACGGCCTGGAAGAATATCTCCAAACTCTCCGGGGCCATGAGTGCGGGCGACACGGCCTACATAGGCCCCGGCCTGTACCGCGACTCGGTGATAGTGCTTGACCGGGGAGAGCCCGGCAGGTGGATGTCCTTCATAGCCGACACCACCGGACAGTATACAGGGGACCCCCCGGGCATAGTGATGATCACGGGTGCCGAGCCCGTGGACGAAGACATCTTCGAGCCCCATTCCCTCCCGGGAGTGTACGTGGCGCGGGAGTTGCCCTATCACGTGCTGGGCATGGTCGAGATGGACGGCGACCAGTACCGCTATTGGAAGGTCAAATCGCCCGAGGAGGTAGCTGAGGCTCCCGCCAGGTTCTTCTACGACAAGGACAATGCCACGGTCTACGTGCACACGAGCGACGGCAAGGCCCCCGCTGCGCACGACATCGAGTTTTTCAGGCGCAATAACGGCATCTTCACAATGGGAAGCCAGTACGTGCAGGTCATCGGGTTCACCTTCCGCCACATGGGAGACGCCGGCATCAACTTCTTCAAAGGCTCAAGCCACGGCATCGCCGTGCGAAACACGTCCTACGGAGGCCGCCAGGGCATCCGGGTTTATAACGCCACGGACGTTTATGTCTACGGGAACACGCTTTTCAGGAACGAAAACTGCGGGGTCTATTTCGCCAAGGGCTCTGCGGGCGGCAGCGCCGTCAACAACGTTGCCTACGAAAACATAAAAGGAGTCCGGTGGAGCAGCGCTTCGAACGGCGGCATGGCGGTGGAAAACATCCTTTTCGACAACCACGAGGCCGGGGTTTCCGTGGAGAGCGTGGAAGGCATAACGGTTCGATACAACACTATAGTGGGAAACGAAAAATACCAGATACTGTCTTACCGGGCGGATTATGATTCCGACGACAATTGCTTCGCCAAGGACAGCCCCGATCAACTAATCGCGGACTTCAGTTTCGCCGATAGATATATGGCCCTCGCGGAGTACCAGAAGGAGATGGGGCAGGACCTCAATTCGATAGAAGGGAATTGCGGCGCATTGCCGGAGAAGATAGATGTGCACAGACTCAATGCAGAGACGAAGAGATACACCCCATGGGCGCGTGAGAAATTGGGGATAGCCCATAATATGAAATAAAGGAGGATACGAGATGTCAAAGAGGTTGCTTTTGATTTTGCTTGGGCTGACGCTCTCGGTGGTCTTGCTCGCCGTCGGGCTGAAGCCTGGGATGGCACAAACAGAAGACGACATGAAGGCGCTGAGGCAGGATATCCAGGAGATCAAGAAGGGCCAGGAAGGAATAAAGAAGGACATCGAGGAGCTGAAGGGCCTCCTCCAGCGAGCCGCCAAAGGAGCCCCTGCCGCACGAAAAGCGTCGGTCGTCAGCATCGACGACGACCCCTTCCTGGGCGAAAAGACCGCGAAGGTCACGGTCATTGATTTTTCGGACTACCAGTGACCGTTCTGCGCGCGACACGTCCGTGGGACGTTCAAGGAGATTAAGAAAGAATACATTGATACCGGGAAAGTGAGATACGTATTTCGTGATTTCCCTCTGAGCTTTCACAAGAACGCCCTGAACGCGGCAATGGCAGCTTCCTGCGCGGGCGATCAGGGGAAGTACTGGGAGATGCACGACCTCATATTCGAAAACCAGAAGACCATGGCGCCCGAAGATTTGATGGGCCACGCGGAGACGCTCGGACTCAAGATGAACGGGTTCAAGGAGTGCTTCGAGAGTAACAAATATGCCAATGAGGCGAAGGAGGACATGGCAGACGGCCAGAGGGCCGGCGCCACCGGCACTCCCAGTTTCTTCATCGGCCTCACTGACCCCAAGAGCAAGGAAATCAAGGCGGTCAAGTTCATCAAGGGCGCACAGTCCTTTGATACCTTCAAGAGGACTTTCGACGAGCTTTTGTCCGAGGCCGAAGGCAAGTAGCAGGCGGGCATTCATCCAGCGATGTTCGGGGGCCGGCGGTAGCCGGCCCCCTTTGTTTTCCCCCTGGCCGGCCCGAGAGGCCTGCGTTGCACATCCTCCCGTTTTCCGCTACTCTTTACGTATGAAGCTGGCCGGGAAAGTAGCCATAATAACGGGCTCCGGCAGGGGGTTGGGCAGGGCCGCGGCATT
>JASFVA010000197.1:0-3929 GCA_050050055.1 Nitrospirota bacterium | reverse complement strand
GCCGACCTCAGGTCCGCGATCCTCGATTTCATCCACGCCACAAACGGATGGGCCCTCACGGGAGACGAAAGCTACAGGACGCAATATAACGAAAGCGTCTCGGAGGTGAACAAGACCTTCGGCAGGCTCAGCGGGCTGACCCTGGACCAGGATATCGTAGAGGACATCGGCGTGGAGTTCCAGGAGGCAAAGAGGCACGCCCGCACCATCGTCGAAACGGACAGGCCCGTGGGTAATCTCAAGGTGCTGAGGGCCCTCAACCTGCTCGGCCAGCGGGAGGAGGTCCTCCACGAGAAGATCAATGGCCTGTCGGACAAATCCCTGAAGACGACTGTGGCTGTTCTGGCCATGGGCGAAAACATAAAGACCAGCCTGACTTACTATCTCATAGCCTTGATCGCCTTCAGCATACTGATATCGTCGTTCCTGGTGGTCCTTATGCGAAAGACCTTCGAGGAGCCTTATAAGGAGCTCCTGCACGCGACCGAGAAGGTGGCGGGCGGCGACCTCAGCTATAGGATACACTCCGGGAGCAGGGACGAATTCGGCCTTATATCCAACCGCTTCGACGACATGGTGGAGAGCCTCGGCAAGTCCGACGTCCTGGCGAGGAAGAAGCTCCGGGAGACCGAGCTTCTCCTGGAGGTTGCCAGGATAGCCGGCCAGACACCGGACCTCAAGGAGGCCCTGCGAAAGATAGTGGGATCGGTGGCGGAGAAGATGCGGAAAGACGTCTGCGCCGTATATCTGCGGAATAACGAGCTCAAGGCCTTCCTGCTCGAATCGTCGAGCACGAGCGACATAATCGTAAACAAGTCCCTGCCTCTGGACAGCGAGATACCCCGGAGGGTGCTGGAGGAAAGCGGGCCGGTAATCGTGGAGGACACCGCCGAATTCGAGGGAGGCACGGTCGTCTGCGAGAATTGCGGGTCCTTGCTCGCGGTGCCCGTCCAGCGGGACCAGGACTGCATAGGAATTCTGCTTCTGGGAAATCAGAGGCCGCGGGGCATCGCCGACCATGAAATCCATACTGCCGTCATCATAGCGCATACCATCTCAACCACCGTCAGAAACGCGGAACTCTACGCGGCCACGACCAAGCAACTCAAACAGCTCAGCATCGTGTATGAACTGAGCAGGGCGCTTACCTCCGTCTACAACCCCGAGGAACTGCTGGAGACGGTCTCGTCGGAAATCGCAAAGCTCATAAACGCCAAGGGCTGCGTCATCAGGCTGCTCGAGGAGGATATCCTCAGGGTCAAGTCCTACTACGGCCCCATGGAGGCGGCGATAGAGGCCGTTCCGGTGGGCAGGGGCATCGCCGGCTGGGTGGTAAAGGAAGGGAAATCGCTCTTCATCGAAGACATCTCGCAGATGCCCGAGGAGGTACGGGGCAAGTCCATGCTCGTGGGCAAATCGGCCATCGCCGTGCCGCTTAAGATCGGCGAAAGGATCATCGGGACCCTCGGGCTCTACGACAAGCTCGACGAGGGGGGAAACGCCATACCGTTTTCGTTGGAGGACTTCCATGTTGCCAAGGGATTTGCGTCCATATCGGCCATAGCCATAGAGAAAGCCCGCATGCAGGAGCACGAGAGGAAGCGCGAGGCCGAGGCGCTGGAGGCGAAAAAGCGGCTCGACCTGCTTTTCGAGAGCGTCCAGGGCGGCATCATTACCCTCGACAGGGAATACAAGGTCACCGCGGCGAACAACTATGTCCAGATGTGGGTGGATGCCCCTTTAAGGGAAATAATAGGCAAGAACGCCCTCGACGTCTTCCACGAAAGAGGCGGCATCTGCCCCCATTGCGCCGCCAGGGCCACTATAGAGACGGGAGACACTAATTCCATCACCCAGTCCAGCGGCCTGAACTACGCGGAGCTCAGCTCCTATCCCCTCAAGGACGAGGCGGGGGACGTCATAGAGGCCGTCGTATTTATTCAGGACATCACAGACAGGGTGCTTTACCAGGAAGAGATCATGGGCCTCTACAGGGAGGTCATGCAGACCAAGGAATACATGGAGGGCCTGATTAACAACTCCGCCGACGCCATCGTGACCTCGGGCCTGGATGGCATCGTGAAATCCTGGAACCCCGCGGCCGAACAGATCTACGGTTACACGGCCGAGGAGGTCGTCGGGAAATTCCTGCCCTTTGTCCCTCCGTCGCTGCTGGATTTCGAGAACGAAAACCGGGACAAGATCAGCAGGGGGGAGGTGCTGAAGCTCGAAACCATCAGGATGAGGAAGGACGGAAAGCTGATAGAGGTGAGCCTCACGCTCTCGCCTATAAAGGACGTTACCGGGGAAATCATAGGCATCAGCGGCATATCCCGCGACATCTCCGACAAGAAACGCGTGGAAAAGGAGCTCATCCGAAGGAACCAGGAGCTTTCCAGGATGTTCTTCATAAGCTCCGCCATGAGGGGCACGCTCGATCTGGACAAGCTCCAGAGAATGGTGCTCACCGCAGTGACCATGAGCGACGGGCTCGGTTTCAACAGGGCGATAATATTCCAGATCGACGAGGAAAGCCAGACCCTGAGGGGCGCCATGGGAGTGGGGCCGGCCACTTCGGAGGAGGCCTGGCAGATCTGGGAGAACCTCTCCATGGACAGGAAGACCCTCAGGGAGATAATGATCGACATAGAATCCGGTCCCATGAGAAAGGACTCGTTCCTCGACAGGCTGAGCCTGGGAATCGAGCTTCCCCTGGAGGAGGACACCATTCTCACCCGGGCGGTAAAGAACAAGCGGACCTATAATATCGCCAATGTCAAGGAGGAGTCCCTCTCGGACTCCTTGCTTATCCAGCAACTGGGCACCGAGGCTTACGCGGTGGTGCCGTTGATAGCCCGCAACAAGGTCATAGGAGTGCTCTGGGTGGACAACCTCTACAACAAGAAGCCCATAACCGACGAGGACATGAAGTTCCTTGCCGGTTTCGCCGACCAGGTGGCATCCGCCGTGGAAGCGGCAAGGCTTTTCGGGCAGATCTCGCTGGCCGAGGCGGAGCTGGAGAACATTTTTAGATCCATCTCCGATATGGTATTCTTTACCGACAGGGACTATACGATCAGGAAGGTGAACCAGGCTGTCGTGAACAAAGTCGGCATTTCGCAAGAAGAGGTGGTGGGGCGCAAGTGCTACGAGGTCTTCCATGGGATGGACGAGCCCTGGCCCGCTTGTCCCCACCACATGACGGTCGAGGACATGAGCTCCCATGTGGAGGAACTGGAAGACCCGCACTTGAAGGGCACGTACCTGACCTCCACGTCTCCGATTTTCGATACGGAGGGGGAATTCCTGGGAACTGTCCACGTGGTGAGGGACATCACTGAGCTCAAGGAGCTCCAGAACAAGCTCCAGTCCTCCGAAAGGATGGCCGCCCTGGGCGAGGTGGCCGCCAAGGTGGCTCACGAGATAAGGAACCCCCTCGTCTCGGTGGGGGGGTTCGCCAAGAGGCTCGAGAACAGGCTCGAGGGGACCAACAAGGAATATGCCCACATCATCGCGCGAGAGGTCTCCAGGCTGGAGGAGATACTCAAGGACATTCTCGGGTTCGTGAAGGAAGTCAGGATGTCGAAAATGAGGGTGCCCCTGAACGACATCGTCGGCGAGGTGCTGTCGCTGCTTAAGACGGAGTTCAAGGACAGGGGCAACGCCCTGGTAGAGGAATTGGACGGCTCGGGCCTCGCGGTGACTATCGACCCCAACAGGATCAAGGAGGCACTGCTCAACGTGGTCTCAAACGCCAACCAGGCCACGGACGGCGGCACCGTCTCGGTCAAGACTTACTCCAAGGACGGCGAGGCGGTTGTGGAAGTCTCCGACACGGGATGCGGGATAAAGGAGGAAGACATGGCAAGGATATTCGACCCGTTCTTTACGACGAGGCCCACGGGAACGGGCCTGGGCCTCGCCATAGC
>JASFVA010000196.1:0-3931 GCA_050050055.1 Nitrospirota bacterium | reverse complement strand
TTCAGCGTGTCGTCCACCCAACTCAGGGCGGCCGACACCGTGGGGAAGCCGATGGTGCTGGTGATGAGCAGGAGGGTGTGGTGGAGCTCCTCGGGGCTCGCCCCGGCCTCCAGGGCCCTCCTGGCGTGGGAGTGGACCGACCCCTCGCTCCTTATGGAAGCGGCTGCGGCAAGCTGGATGAGGTGGCCGGTTTTCTCGTCGATGGGGCCCGCCTCCCGGGCCTCCCTGCCCAGGTCCTCGAGGGCGCTGAAGTATGCCTTGAACCTCTCCCTGATGCTTTCGTACTGCGGGGGGAATTTATCCATTTCGCCTCCTTAGCGTTTTCAGCACTGCACCGGCGGATTGCCGCGGGTCACTTGACAAGCTCCCTGCCCGCCTCGAGGGCGTCCCGGAGGGCCGTGGGATGCTTGAGTATGTCCCCCATGGCGTCCACCCCGGTGTAGGCCAGGGTCCGGTGCTCGGGGACGCTCACCGACCTGAACCACGCCTTGGCGGTCCTGCCGACGCATTCCACGCCCTGGGCGTTCTTCATGCCCCCCACGACGAGCAGAAGGCCCCTCCTGCCGTGCTCCCCGGCGGGTATCTCCTTCTTGAGGAGGTACTTTTCGCACCAGAACTGCTGGCAGCGGTCTATCATGGCCTTGGCCTGGGCGCTCACGCCGGAGAAGAAGACCGGGGTGGAAAGTATTATGCGGTCCGCCGCCCTTATGGCGGAGGACACCTGCTCCATGTCGTCGGGTATGATGCACTGCCCCGTGTCCTCGCAGCCCCCGCAGTGCTGGCAGGGTTTTATCTGCATGTCGTTGAGGTCGAAGACCCTCGCCTCCAGGCCGGCCCCGCCGAGGGCCTCCTTGAGGAGGGTCTCGGTGTTCCCTCCCCTGCGGGGGCTTCCCATGAATGCTATGACGTTCATTCCCTCAGCCAAGGTCATCCATTTTACACGATGGCCTATTCATTTTCACCCTCTTCGTCCTCCTCGTCCCCGTACTCCTCCAGGGCCTTCATCGCCTTTAGCTTGAGGTCTATCTTGTCCCTCATCTCCTGGAGGTTCGTGGTCATGCCCCACCAGCCGTACTTGAAGGTGGTGTAGTCCTGCGCCCCCGTCATGGCCGAGGCGTACTTGGTGGTGTTGGCGTAGAAGAGCCACTGCTTCACCCACTTCTGCTCCAGGGCCTCGTCGAAGGGGTTGGAGTTGTCGGCCAGGCCGTTTTCCCAGGCGTAGGTCATGAGCTTCGTGGCCTGGAGGATCATGTGGTCGGTCTCCTCGATGGTGTTGTCGAGTTTCGCGAAGTGCGCCTCCACCCAGCTCGTGCTGTGGCACCCCTTGCAGACGCCCTGCATCAGGCCCTTCCTCTTTGCCTGCTCCTCGGGGCCGATGAGGTACTCCGAGGCGGGCTCGCCGAGGAAGGTTGTGGGAAGCGGCAGGCCGTCGGCGTTCCTGATTATCGAGGTGTCCCCCTCCTTGGGCTGGGCGTGCGAGTATATGAGCCCGAAGAGCCTCACCCAGAGCCTGGCGCCGAAGTCGTGCGTGCGCTGGGCTATCACCTCTCCGCCGGCCGAGACCAGGAGGCTGTTGTGGCAGGCGGCGCAGGTGGGGGTTGTGAAGTCCTTCCCCAGCTTCCAGGGCACGGCGTCGAAGTCCCACTCGCGCTCCAGGGAATGGTAGATGTTTCCGTGCTTGCTCTCGGAGTAGACGTTCCAGGCCGGCACGTCCGGCTCGAGGTGGCACTGCGAGCAGGTGTGGGGCTCCCTGGCCACCCTTATGGAGAAGGCGTGCCTGGCGTGGCAAGGGGTGCAGGCGCCCATCGAGCCGTCGGGATTGAGCCTGCCCACCCCCTGGTTGGGCCAGTTCTCCAGGTCCGGCACCTGCACGGGCCCGAGCCTGGACTTCACGGTCTTCATCCCCCTGACCTTTATCTCCGTGCCGTGGCAGGCGTAGCAGGTCTCCTGGCGCGTGTAGGCCGAGGGGTCGGCCTGCGTGATGGTCGTGCCCTCGGCGTCCTTCTTGCCGATTATCGTCTTTACGAGCGTGTGGTAGACGGGGTTATTCGAAAGGTTGCCCACCGCGTTGGCCTTCTTGCTTCCGGCGTACTGCCGGACCTCCACGGGGTGGCAGGTCCTGCAGTCGTTGGGGGATACCACGACGTTTATGCTGTAGCCGTAGTGGTTGAAGTTGTCCTTGTGCTTGTCCGTGTTCTGGCCGTGGCACTCGTAGCAGCCGACGGCCTTGTCGAGAAACCTCCCGTCGACCTCCTTGGCCGACATCCTCCTCTCGAGCTCGGGCTTCTGCATGGCCTCGGCCGGAGACGTCCGGGAGTGGCGGCTGGTCTCCCAGTCGCCCACTATGCCGGGGGTGATACCCCTGTGGCAGCTCAGGCACGACTTGGTCTCCTCGCTGAGGTCCCCGGCGAAGACCAGGGCCGGGGCCAAAACCAGAGCGGCCACCGCCAAAAACTTCTTCAACATCGCAGTCCCCATGTCCAACCCCCCTTAGAATGATTTTAATGACTCCTAAATCTTACCAAACGCTCGGATATTTTCAAGGAGCGGGGAAACGCATCTACTGACCCCCTCCGTTACCAACCCCTCTGTTCGGAGCGGTTGCCGTGGACGCGGGGGATGGGCACGGGTGACATTGTATCGGCCCTTGCCGGGCAAGGCTTCGCTGGAGGCCGCCCTTGGGGCCTCCAGCGCAAAATACCCACAGAAAGGCTCAAACTCTTGAAATTAATGATTTTATCCCGATGAACAAATAGTAGGCAGAATGCCGAGGCCCGCTCCTCAAACACATCCCGGGGTCCCAGCGGGCAAGTTACCAACAGCTATTGCACAACTGTTGACAACTACTAACTGCAATCATCAGGAGTGTTACCGCCGGGGGACTAAACACGGGCATCCCGGCAAGCCGGCCTACTTCCCTTGTTGCAACCTTATTCTCACGACCACGGCGTCGCCCGCCGGAGACTCCGAGACCGCCCTGACGTCTCCGACATCCCCGAGCCCCCCGAGCTCTTGGAGGAGGTCGGCGATTCTCTCGGGGGCGATCTCCGCGTAAAAGGCCCTCTCCCCGGCGGCGGGTTCCTTTTCCATTACCTTTCCCCCGGCCGCTTCTACCGCCGCCTCGACCGCCTCTTCCGCTTCGCCCGGACGAGGGACCGAGACGGAAACCTCGTAATCCTCCCTCCCGGCGGCCAGGCCGGATTTCTCGTCCCCGGGGGCCTTGGGGGCGAGGCGGAACTCTTCCCGGGCAGGTCTCTCCCTGAGGGCCTCTGCCTCTGCGGAAGGGGCCGCGGCGTCGCGCATCATGCGCTTGGGCGGCGTGGGCTCGGACTTCCCGCTAACCCCGTATTCCGGCTCCGCGGCCTTCTTCTCCAGGGCTTGGCCCTCCCCGGTTATCGCTTTCTCCTTCTCGTTTCCGAGCCCGACGTCCTCCTCGGGGGGGATCTTTTCTTTCGTCATTTCTCCGAGGGGTGCCATTTCATCCCCGGCCTCGGGGGCGGAAGCCACCGTGGGGGGCTTCATGGCCACCTCCTCCGGCTTCATGGTCACTTCTGGACCCATAGCCTTGAACACATAGATTGCGACCACCGCCACCAGGGCCAAGGCGAGGGCCTCGGCGGGAAGCTTTACGCGCAGGGGGAAGAAGAGCCTTCCGAGCAGCCCGGGCCCCGGCCGGGCCTCCTCCCGGACTCTCCGCATGACGCCTTGCGTATAAAAGGGCGGGGGCTCCACCTCCGAAAGGGAGTCGAGATGCCCCAGCGTGGCCTCGAGCTCGGAGAGCTCCTTCCGGCATCCCTCGCAGGCTGCGAGGTGCTGCTCCACGCCCCGCCTCTCCCCGGGCGGAAGCTCGCCGTCCAGGTATTCGGAAAGCCTGTCTCTTGTCTCGTCGCATCTCATACGAAATCTCCAAGCACCCGCCTTAGGCAATCCC
>JASFVA010000195.1:0-3941 GCA_050050055.1 Nitrospirota bacterium | reverse complement strand
TATTAATGCACATATTTGCTTTTGTTATGTTTGTGTTTTGTGTAGAAAAGACTCACCACGGGGAATATGGGCCGCGACGCGGACACCGGGGGAGAATATTGGCGGGGGGACTCTACTTGCTGCTAAAAAATTGCGTAATTACGGCCGGTTCAGGGTTCTCCAGACATGGTAGACCCTCTGGAGGACCGTGAGGTAGGTTAGGACAAGCATTATCCAGAGCACAGGGATAATCCATCCCGTAATCGCGCCGAAAACGACCATGACGACCCTCTCCGGGCGCTCCATGATGCCCGTTTCGCACTCCTGGCCAAGGCTCTCGGCCCTGGCCTTGGCGTAGCTTATGACGAAGGCCCCCACCATGGTCCCCAGCGCCAACAGGGCCCCGGAATGGTCGCCCGTGCCGCCGAGATACCAGGCCAGGCCGAGGAATATGAAAGCGTCCGCGAAGCGGTCGAGCAGGGAGTCCAGGAAGGCCCCGAACCGGGTCTCCCTTCCCTGGGTCCGGGCCACGATGCCGTCGAACATGTCCATCAGGCTACCCAGGGCTATAACAAAGCCCCCGAGCCTAAGGTGCCTGGCGATAACCAGAGACCCCAGGGCGGTAACCAGGAAGCCCGCCACGGTGATGACGTTTGGGTTAAGGCTTATCCTCTTTGCAAAAGGCTCAAGAGGCCTGTCAAGAAAATGGCCGAGCCACGCGCCGAACATCGGTTCCTCCCCTCTATTGTCTCGATTGGACAATGGATATTATATACCCGCAACCCCTCGTGTCAAGAAAGCAGTCCGCCACATGGGCTTTAAGGCCCGGGTTACGTGGTATAATCGCCCTATGACGGCGGCGGAAAGCCATATGGAGCGCATATTAAGGGCGAGACACCACAACCCCTTCGAGTTCCTCGGCCCGCACGTCGCGGAACACGGGCTCGCCATAAGGACCTTCCAGCCCTCGGCCGTCGGCGCCTGGGTAATGAGGTCCGGCGAGGCGGCGCCCATGAGAAAAAGCCACGGCTCGGGGTTCTTCGAGGCTGTTTTCGAGGGAGAGGACCTCGCCGGCGCGCCCTATCTCCTCAGGACCGAGGACAAGATCGGCAATGTCCGTACGTTCCACGACCCCTACAGGTTCCCCCCGTATCTTTCGGACTTCGACCTGCACCTTATCGGCGAGGGGACCCACTACCACAAGTACGAAAAGCTCGGCGCCCACCTCTGCGCGGTCGAGGGGGTGGAGGGGGTAAACTTCGCGGTATGGTCCCCGAACGCCTGGGGCGTAAGCGTCATAGGCGACTTCAACGCCTGGGACGGAAGGACACACCCCATGCGCTCGCGGGGAGAAACCGGGATATGGGAGCTCTTCGTCCCGGAGCTCCGGGAAGGAGACATTTACAAGTTCGAGGTCAAGTCGGAAACCGGGCTTTTCATAAAGACCGACCCCTTTGGTTTTTATTCGGAACTCAGGCCCCGGACGGCGTCCATCGTGTGGGACATCGACAAGTACCAGTGGGGCGACGGACGGTGGATGGAGGAGCGGAGGGAGAAGAACCACTACGAGTCCCCCGTGTCGGTCTACGAGGTCCACCTGGGCTCGTGGGCGAGGGCGGAAGACGGGGGGTTCGTAAACTACAGGGAGCTTGCCCACAGGTTGGTGGAGCACGTTAAGAAGCTGGGCTTCACCCACCTCGAGCTGCTGCCGGTCATGGAGCACCCCCTCGACGCCTCGTGGGGCTATCAGACCATCGGCTATTTCGCCGTCACGAGCCGCTTCGGCACGCCGGAGGACTTCATGCACTTCGTGGACCACTGCCACCAGAACGGGATTGGCGTTATCGTGGACTGGGTGCCCGCGCACTTCCCCAAGGACGCGCACGGGCTGGCGCACTTCGACGGGACCTTCCTCTACGAGCACGAGCACCCCATGAGGCGCGAGCACCTGGACTGGGGCACCCACATCTTCAACTACGGCAGGACGGAGGTGGCGAGCTTCCTCCTCAACAGCGCCCTTTTCTGGCTGGAAAAATACCACATAGACGGCCTCCGCGTGGACGCCGTGGCCTCCATGCTGTACCTGGACTATTCCCGAAAGCCCGGCGAGTGGATCCCGAACCGCTACGGCGGAAACGAGGACCTCGAGGCCATCTCTTTCATCAAGAACTTCAACGAGGTCTGCCACCGCTACCATCCCGGCGTCCTCACCATAGCAGAGGAATCCACCGCCTGGCCTATGGTCTCGAGGCCCAGCTACGTAGGCGGCCTGGGGTTCAGCCTGAAGTGGAACATGGGATGGATGCACGACATCCTGGAGTATTTCTCGAAGGACTCCGTGCACCGGAAATACCACCACGGGAACCTGACATTCGCCCTCCTCTACGCCTTCCACGAAAATTTCGTCCTGGTGCTTTCGCACGACGAGGTGGTCCACGGCAAAGGCTCCCTGATAGGCAAGATGCCCGGAGACCTCTGGCAGGGGTTCGCCAATCTGAGGCTCCTCTACGGGTACATGTTCGGCCAGCCGGGGAAGAAGATGCTGTTCATGGGAGCGGAGTTCGGCCAGTGGAACGAATGGAATTTCGACTCCTCACTGCAATGGGACCTCCTGAACTACGAACCCCACGAAAAGCTCTCGAAATACCTCTCCGACCTGAACCGCCTGTACCGCCGCGAGCCCTCGATGTTCGAGGTGGACTTCGACTACGAGGGGTTCGAGTGGCTCGATTTCAGCGACTCCGACTCCTCGGTTGTCAGCTTCGCCCGCAAGGCAAAGGACCCGTCCGACTACCTTGTCTTCGTCTACAACTTCACCCAGGTGCCGAGAAGAGGCTACAGGGTGGGCGTCCCCGAGAAAGCGGCTTACCGCGAGATAATGAACTCCGACTCGGAGCTCTACTGGGGCTCAAACGTGGGAAACGCCGGCCGCGTCGAAGCCGAGGAGGTCCCGTTCCTCCAGTGGCCCTGCTCGCTGAGCCTCGATATCCCTCCCCTGGGGATGCTGGTCCTGAAGCCCGAAAGGGCCTAGGCAAACACCCGGCCGCCGAGGCATGTTGCAGCGCCGCTTTGCCTCCGTCTCAAGACTGTGTTATTCTTAATAGAGAAGTCTAATGGAGTTTGTTGCGCTCAGTCGTTAGCCCGCTTGAGCGCTTTTCAATTCAACAGGCCCCTTATTCTTCGCAACAGTCAATAAAATCAAACCCAAGGGAGGTTCTCCATCATGCCCTGCAGAAAGACCATAGTGGTTGCGGCCATAGTCGTTTTCGCCATGTCCCTTGCCTTTAGCGCAAGGGCGGCGGAGGGGGCTGACTCAAAGAAGGAAACGGATGTGGTAGCCAAAGGCAGCGAGGTAAAGGTCCATTACACGCTGACCGTGGACGGCAACGTAGTCGATAAGTCGCAGGAGGGAAGCGCGCTTCAGTTTCGGGTCGGGGAAGGCCGCCTGATACCCGGTTTCGAGAAGGCCGTCATGGGGATGAAGGAAGGACAGAAGAAATCCTTCGAGGTGAAGCCCGAAGAAGGGTACGGCGCCGTTAACCCCGAGGCCTTCCGCACAGTCTCCCGGGACCAGCTTCCGCCGGACGTGGAGCCCGAAGCGGGAATGGTCCTGTACGCCAAGGGCCCAGGCGGCCAGGACATTCCCCTGAGGATATCCGAGGTCAGCGATGAGTCCGTCGTGCTGGACCTCAACCACCCCCTGGCTGGGAAGACGTTGAACTTCGACATCGAGGTCGTGGAAATCGAGTAGGAGCGCAGGCAGCCCGGGACACGGCCTCCGAGACGGCGCGCCCGGCGAAGCCCCCGGAACGGGACCCCCCTACCGGGGGGCGGCAAGGAGATTTAGGCCTTCCTTTTCCTTTTCGCCGGGGCGGACTTCTTCCTGGCGGTCCTTTTCTTTGCCTCGAGGCCGAAGGCCTCGTGGAGGGCGCGCACGGCGAGCTCGGTGTATTTCTCGTCTA
>JASFVA010000194.1:0-3949 GCA_050050055.1 Nitrospirota bacterium | reverse complement strand
CTGGGGCCCGGGGAGGTGCGGGGCTACGTGGAGTTCAGGCTCAAGCGGGCCGGGAGGCCCGGGGCCCTCTTCACCGATAAGGCCATCCTGGCCCTCCACCGCTACTCCGGCGGAATGCCCAGGCTAATAAACAGCCTGGCCAACCTGGCGCTGATGGAGGGCTACGGCCGGGGAGCCGCCCTGGTGGAGGAGGCCCAGGTGGAGGCCGCCGCCGTGGAGCTCGGGTTGAGCAGGTTTAACTGAGAGTCATTCCGGTTTCCTAGGCCCGCCGAGGGCCATCACTCGAATATAACGTAGCGCCCGACCTTTTCAGCCCTCTTCCCCTTAAGGCCCACGTCCTTAAGCCGGGCTATCTTCCGCTCTCGCCTCGTCCTAAGTATCCTCTTTACCGTCTCGGGCCCAAGCCCCGGGACCCTCAGCAGGTCCTCCCTGCCCGAGGAATTCAGCCTCACCGGATAGAACTCCGGATGCCTCTCCGCCCAGACCTCCTTCGGGTCCCTGTCGAGCCACAGGCGTCCCCCTTCGTCGAAGGGTATCTCCTCCCTCCCAAAGCCGTATTTGCGGCAGAGGAAATCGACCTGATAGAGGCGGTGCTCCCGCTGAAGGGTATCTTCCGGCGGCATGCCGAAGAGTCTTTCGCCGGGGATGTCCTGAGAGCCCAGGCCTTTCTGGTAGGCCGAAAAATAGACGCGCTTGAAATTCGCCCGCCCGTACAGGCCGTACATCGAATCCACTATCTCGGCGTCGGTCTCGTCCGAGGCCCCCACGATGAACTGCGTCGTGCATTTTACGGAGGAATATTTCATCCCCCTGCCCGTGAGCCTGCCCATGAGGGCCATGGGACGGAGGATGTCCTTTTCGTAGTCCTTCTTGCCCGAAAGCTGCTCGAAGCTCCGTTTCGAGGGAGTCTCGATGTTGAGGGAGACGGCCGTGGCGAGCGAGAGGGCCTCCTCCACCGCCGCGTCCGACGCCCCGGGGATGATCTTGAGGTGTATATAACCCCTGAAGCCATGCCTGCTCCTGAGAAGTTGCGCGGCGGCGTTTATCCGCTCCATCGTGTAGTCTGCGCTGCCTATCACCGACGAACTCAGGAAGAGGCCGGATACCCTTTTCCGCCTGAGATATTCCATGAAGACGTCCGCCACCTCCTCGGGCCGGAGGGTGCAGCGGGGCACGCCTGTATCGGCGCGGAGCGGACAATACCGGCAGTCGTTTGCGCAGGCGTTGGAAAGGAGGGTCTTCAGGAGCACGGTATAGCCCCCCTGCGGCAGGGCCACGGGGTATAGCCACCTGCCGTCCGCCCCCCTCCGCCGGTGCTCGTCCTTCTGCGTGCCGCAGGCGCAGGCGAGGTCATACCGGGAATCGTTCGACAGGAGTCGCAGCTTTTCGATGGTGTCCATTTTCGAGCCTCGCTGGATTATATCATGTGCCGTCCGGCAGGCCCGCCACCTTTCCCATCGGAGGGGAATGGTCTAATGAATCCAAAATGATCCCGTCTCCGTGTCCCCATTTTCGGCGCGTCCGCGAGGCCCAAGGTCAGTCTATGCAGGAGGCGGGGTCACATCTCAAGTTAATTTATATCGTTTGCTCATATGGCCTAAATAGTAAAAATATCAATAGGTATTGAGCTACTACTTGTGAGAGCAATGAGATGATTGCAACCTCGCGAAAAGTGTGCTATAGATTAGTATCTGACATATGAAGCGGATAAATAAGCATAAATTCAATGAATCGATACAGCCACTGATAGATAATGCGCTATCGCTGCCTGATTCCGTCATCGTCACGGACCTCGACCAGAACGTTATCGCTATGAATGAAGGAGCCATTGCGAAATTCAAGCTTCAAAAAGAACAGATACTCGGGAAGAGCATTGCATTACTTTTCCCTCAAGAAAGTCAAGAAAATGTGCTCGAAAGCCTCGAAGAATGCATTGAAAATGGCACAGCAAAGGATGAAGAAATCGCTATATGGTCTGGACACGAGCAAGCTACGATATCTGTTGCCTATGCAACCATCAAAGACAAGACCATGAAACCAGTTGCCGCCTATCTGCTGGTAAGGGAAGCTAAGAGTAATGCCAACACAAGAATTCAACATGTGAGGGATAGAGCTGCCGCTTCCATCAGAGAAAGTGAGCAACTTTTTAGGAGCATCTTTAATTACAGCCCAATAGGCACGGCAATTATTGATCTCAATGCCCAGATAGTTGACAGCAATCCTAATTTGCAGGAAATGCTTGGCTATTCTGGTGAGGAGCTGCTTTCTCTGCATTTCGAGCAAATTACCCATCCGGAAGATGTAACCGCTGACGAGAGTCAGTTCAATAAATTAATTAAGGGCAAGATTAATTCATACCGGAAGGTAAAAAGATACGTCAAAAAGAACGGCGCAATTATTTGGGGTGAATTGTCGATGTCGCTCATCACTGATTCCAAGGGGGCTCCACAATTTTGCATAGGCATGATAAACGATATAACCAAGAGAGTGAAGTCAGATGTCAGACTGAAGGAAAGCATAAGATTTCTCGAAAGCCTACGCACAATAGACCTGTCAATTCTGTCGAATTATAGTCAAGATGTTTTAGTGGATGAAGTAATCGCAGCTGTCTTGACAAACTTAAAAGCGGATGCGGCCAGCATTTTCGGCATTAATTCCACAACAAGACAGCTCTACCTTATAGGTCATAAAGGCTATCACACCCAAAAGATACACAATCTTACCATCCGTCTTGGCAAGTGTTTTCCTGGCCATGTAATTCGGCAAAAGGAGAATCTCGTTATTAATGACATACCCTCGTACTTAACAATGACACCGAAAATGACGCTGACTAAAGAATATATTCAGTTCTTGGAAGAGGAAAAGGTCAAGTCTTATTTCGGGACTCCACTTATTGTACGAGGGGACATTAAAGGTGTATTGGAAGTATTTCATCGAAGCAGTATAAGAATTACGTCGACGGCAGAGAAGATATTGATGACCCTGGCGGGCCAGGTGGGAATTGGGATGGAAAATGGCGAGTTGCATCAGCACCTTAGTACCACCATAGACGACCTAACCATTGCCTACGACGACACAATAGAGGGATGGGCCAGAGCTTTGGATTTTCGCGATAAGGAATCCGAAGGTCATAGCCGTAGGGTTACTGATATGACAGTGAGAATCGCGGATATGATGGAGATAGATGACAAAGCTTTCATTAACATTCAGAGGGGCGCACTTTTGCATGATATAGGCAAACTCGGAGTGCCGGATGCAATATTGCTTAAGCCCGGCAAACTCAACGACAAAGAGTGGGGGGTTATGCAACGCCATCCAGAGTTTGCCTTTGAGCTACTTTCCCCGATAGAGTATTTGAAAGATGCAGTTCACATACCATATTGCCACCACGAAAAATGGAATGGCACAGGATATCCACGTGGGTTAAAAGAAGAGGCGATCCCGATTGAGGCGAGAATTTTTGCCGTTGTAGACATATGGGATGCCTTGAATTCAGACCGACCCTATCGCCCTAAATGGGAGAAGGTAAGAATACTCGAATACTTGAAGACATTATCCGGGACGGAACTCGATTCCAAAGTAGTAGAAATGTTTATAAAGAATTCAGAGGTCATAGCTCCTGAGACTCATCAGTATTGAGTATCGTACCGATTTCGGTGCATATCCTGCACTTTTTGACAAGTCTTGTCAATCACTCTTTCGAAGAGGCAGGGTGCGGTCATGAGGATAACGAAACCGGGCTTAGCTTAGGGCGAGGATGTTCTGGATTCGGCTGTAAAGGGCGGACTGGCACTTCGGGTTCAGTTCGTTGTCGAACTCAATTCCCACGTAATGGACGTTATGGATGCCGTTGGAGTAGACCGTAGTGCCCTTTACGGTTTCGGACCTGACTTCGCCGCCGCTCACGGGGAACCGGATTTCCAGCATAACGTGTGCGCCGCCCTTCAAG
>JASFVA010000193.1:0-3965 GCA_050050055.1 Nitrospirota bacterium | reverse complement strand
GTGGCGAAGACTATGGGCTTGAAGGCCGAGCCGGGCTGGCGCCTGGCGTAGAGGGCGCGGTTGAACTCGCTCCTCCTGTAGTCGTAGCCCCCCACGATGGCCCTTATGAAGCCCGTGCCGGGCTCCAGGGCCACCAGGGCGCCCTGCGCCTCCGGCTCCTGCTCCAGGGCGAAGAGGGGCCTCCCGCCGTTTATGGACTTCACCAGGACGGTTATCACGTCGCCGGGCTCGATTATCTTTTCCAGGGAGAAGTTCCGTATCTCCCTCGTCTCCCGCTTCTTTTCGTCCCACCTCAGACGGGCCCACCGGGCGTCCTCCACCGGGAGCTTCCCCACCAGGCCCGAGGCCTTGACCAGTGCCTCCCTCCTGCTGACCTTGAGCACGAGGCCCTGGACTATGGAGCCCACGTCGGGCGGAATGCTCCTGAAGGAGCCCTTGGCCTCGAGCTCCTCCTCCACGTTTATCTCCCTGTGCTCCACCGGCCCCCTGAAGCCGCGGCGCTTGTCCAGGGCCCTGAGGCCCCTCTGAAGGGCGAGGTGGGCCGCAAACTGGGCGTGCCGGTTCATGGTGGTGTAGACCCTCATGCCCCCCTTGTAGACCGCGTCGGCTCCGTAGCGGTCCTCCAGGTACGAGCGCACGTACTCTATGAAGTAGTTGTTCGTTTCCCTGCCCGTCCTCGCGGAGGAGAGATAGATGGGCGACTGGACGGCCTCTATCCTCTGCTTCCTGTTGATCAGGCCCTCCTCCTCCATCCTGGCCAGCACCACCCGCTGCCTGGTCTTGGCCCTCTCGAAGCTCCTGAAGGGCGAGTAGGAGTTCGGGGCCTTAAGGAGCCCCGCGAGCAGGGCGGCCTCGGGCAGGCCTATGTCGGAGACGGACTTGTCGAAGTAGGTCCTCGAGGCCATCTCCACGCCGTAGGCCCCGTGGCCGAAGTAGACCCTGTTGAGGTAGAGCTCCAGTATCTCCCCCTTCGACAGGTTCTTCTCTATGCGGGTGGCCAGGATGGCCTCCCTGAGCTTCCGCTTGATGGTCTTCTCCGGGGTCAGGAACGTTATCTTGGCCAGCTGCTGGGTGATGGTGCTCGCCCCCTCCTTGAGGTGGCGCTCCATTATGTCCTTCATGGCCGCCCTCACGATGGCCATGTAGTCGAGGCCCTCGTGCTTCCAGAACTTAGAGTCCTCCACCGCCACCACTGCGTCCAGGAGCTCCTGGGGCATCCGCCCCAGGGGCACGTATATGCCCTTCTGGACCTTGAGCTCCCCGATGATGGTGTCGTCGTCGGCGTATATCCTGGTGCTCGGCGGAGCCTTCTGCTGCTTGAGCTCCTCGATGGAGGGCACAGTCCGGACGAAGGCGAAGAACCCGCCCGCGGCGAGCCCCACGCTGAGGGGAAGGACTATCACCAGAAGCACCAGGATTGTAAGCTTTTTAACTCTCATACCGAGGGTCTTTTTCCTCCTGCGCCCCTTCCTTCTTTTCTTTTTGCTCGTCTTTTTGATTTTCTTCTCGGCCATCGGGCAAAGGGTTCTATGGGTATCGCTGTTCCAACCGCTCCCTCCGGTTCGCTTGATGCCGCGATACACAATTATATCAGTTATAAAAGCGCTATAACAAAGTGGGGGCGGGGGCCCCGCTCCTTTGACACCCGGCGCTCCGCCGTGGAATAATAGCGCTTACCGATTTTATTGTGGGAGGCGCCGGTTTGGATCTCTACAGGCTGGGGATTTCGGAGGCACGGGAGCTTTTCCGGAAGGGCGAGGCCTCGCCCGGGGAGCTCCTGGAGTCGGTGCTCGAGCGCATCGAGGCCCTGGACCCGAAGATAAGGGCCTACGTGACCGTCACGGGCGACCTGGCCCGCCGGCGGGCCCCCGAGCCCGGCGAAGGGCCCCTGTCGGGCATCCCCCTGGCCGTAAAGGACAACATGTGCACCAGGGGCGTGAGGACGACGTGCTCCTCGAAGATACTCGAGGGCTTCGTCCCCCCCTACGAGAGCACGGCCACGCGGAAGGTGCTCGGTTCAGGATGCCTCCTCCTCGGCAAGACCAACCTCGACGAGTTCGCCATGGGCTCCTCCTGCGAAAACTCGGGGTTCTTCCCTACCCTCAACCCCTGGGACCTGGAGCGCATCCCCGGCGGCTCGAGCGGGGGCTCCGCCGCCGCCGTGGCCGCGGACCTCGCCCCGGGCGCCCTGGGCTCCGACACCGGGGGCTCCATACGCCAGCCCGCTGCCCTCTGCGGGGTGGTGGGCCTCAAGCCCACCTACGGGAGGGTCTCGAGGTACGGCCTCATCGCCTTCGCCTCGAGCTTCGACCAGATAGGCCCCATCACCAAGACCGTGCGGGACGCGGCGGTGCTCATGAACGTCATCTCGGGCCACGACCCCTGCGACTCCACCTCTGCCCCCATCGAGGTGCCCGACTTCACGGCGGCCCTCACGGGGGACATAAAAGGGATGAAGGTGGGCGTCCCGAAGGAGTACTTCATAGAGGGCATGGACCCCGAGGTCGAGGCCGCCGTCAGGGAGGCCGTAAGGCACCTCGAGGGCCTGGGGGCCGAAGTGGCGGAGGTGTCGCTTCCGCATACTGAATACGCCGTGGCCGCCTACTACGTGCTGGCCACCTCCGAGGCCTCCTCGAACCTCGCCCGCTACGACGGCGTGAAGTACGGCCTGAGGGAGCGGGGCGGCGACCTCATGGAGATGTACACCGGGACCCGCGCCAGGGGGTTCGGCACGGAGGTGAAAAGGAGGATAATGCTCGGCACCTTCGCCCTCTCCTCGGGCTACTACGACGCCTACTACCTGAGGGCCCAGAAGGTCCGGACCCTCATCAAGCGCGACTTCGACGAGGCCCTCGGGAAGGTGGACGTCATCGCCACGCCCACGACGCCCGAGGCGGCCTTCAGGACGGGGGAGAAGACGGCCGACCCCCTGAAGATGTACCTCTCCGACATATTCACCAACTCAATAAACCTCGCCGGAGTGCCGGCCATATCCATACCCTGCGGGTTCACCGCCGCGGGCCTGCCCGTGGGCCTCCAGATAGTGGGGAGGCACTTCGACGAGGAGGGCGTCCTCAGGGTGGCCGACGCCTACGAGCGCACGACCGAGTGGCACAGGAGGAGGCCGGAGCTCTGATGGCTTACGAGACCGTCATAGGGCTCGAGGTGCACGCCCAGATGCTCACCAGGTCGAAAATCTTCTGCGGCTGCCCCACGGCCTTCGGCGCCGAGCCCAACACCCAGACCTGCCCGGTGTGCATAGGGATGCCGGGGGTGCTTCCGGTCCTGAACAGGCGGGCCCTGGAGTTCGCCGTGAGGACGGGGCTGGCCATGAACTGCACCGTCTCGCGCCACAGCCGCTTCGCCCGGAAGAACTACTTCTACCCCGACCTCCCCAAGGGCTACCAGATTAGCCAGTACGAGCTGCCCATCTGCGAGCACGGCCACATAGAGGTCCTGGCCGAGGGCGGGGGAGTTAAGCGCGTGGGCATCACCCGCATACACATGGAGGAGGACGCGGGCAAGAACATCCACGAGGAGAAGGGCCCCTACAGCCTCGTGGACCTCAACCGCACCGGCGTGCCCCTCATGGAGATAGTCTCGGAGCCCGACATCCGGAGCCCCGGCGAGGCCGTGGACTACATGAAGAAGCTCCGGGCGATACTCCGCTACCTTGGCGTCTGCGACGGCAACATGGAGCAGGGCTCCCTCCGCTGCGACGCCAACGTCTCCGTGCGGCCCCAGGGGGCGGAGGAGATGGGCGTTAAGGTGGAGGTGAAGAACATCAACTCCTTCAAGTTCGTCGAGCGCGCCCTGGCCTACGAGGTGAAGCGCCAGATGAGGGTCCTCGAGGAGGGCGGCGCCCTCCGGCAGGAGACGAGGCTCTGGGACGCCGAAAAGGGCGTGACCTCCTCCATGCGCACGAAGGAGGAGGCCCACGACTACCGCTACTTCCCCGAGCCTGA
>JASFVA010000192.1:0-3974 GCA_050050055.1 Nitrospirota bacterium | reverse complement strand
CGAGGACGGCCTCGTGAGGGTGGACATGGGAGAACCCGACCTCGAGGGAAGGCGCATCCCCGTCAACCTCGACGGCCGCGTCGTGGACCACCCCGTGAGGGTCGACGACAGGAGCTTCGCCGTCACCTGCGTGTCCATGGGGAATCCCCATGCGGTGATATTCGTCGAGGGTGTCAGGGAATTCCCCGTGGGCTACTACGGCCCCAAGATCGAGGACCACGAGCTCTTCCCCAACCGCATAAACGTCGAGTTCGTCGAGGTGATAAGCGGGGGGGCCATCAGGGTCAGGGTCTGGGAGCGGGGCGCCGGGGAGACCATGGCCTGCGGCACCGGGGCCTGCGCCTCGGCCGTGGCCTCGAGCCTCAAGGGCCTCACCGGAAGGGACGTGGCCGTGGTGCTCGAGGGCGGCGAGCTCGGGATAGAATGGGCGGAAGACAACCACGTCTTCATGACGGGTCCGGCGGAAGAGGTATTCGAAGGAGAAATCAAGATATAAGGGAGGACATTATGTTCAAGGGTTCGATGGTCCCCATAGTAACGCCTTTCAGGAATAACGGAAAGTTCGACGAGGCCGCCTTCGCCAGGCTGATAAAGTGGCATCTCGCCGAGGGGACCGACGCCATTGTCCCGTGCGGAACGACCGGGGAGTCCGCCACGCTGGACTACGACGAGCACATACGGGTCATAGAGGTGGCCGTGAAGGCCGCGGGGGGAAAGGTGCCCGTGATAGCCGGCACCGGGGCCAACTCCACGGACGAGGCCATACTTCTCACGAAGGAGGCCCAAAGGGCGGGCGCCGACGGGGCGCTCCTTGTGGCCCCCTACTACAACAAGCCCACCCAGGAGGGGCTCTACCTCCACTACAGGGCCATCGCCCGGGAAGTGCCCAAGCTGCCCCTGATACTCTACAACGTCCCCGGAAGGGCCGCGGTGAACATCCTCCCCGCCACGGTCGCCAGGCTCGCGAAGATAAAGAACGTCGTGGGCATAAAGGACGCCACGGGGGACATGAAGCAGACGAGCCACATGATGCGCCTTTGCCCTAAGAGCTTCGGTGTGTACTCGGGCGACGACTTCACCACCTTCGTCCTCTACGCCCTGGGTGGAAAGGGCACCATCTCGGTCACGGCCAACGTCATGCCCCGCGCCATAGGCGACATGTGGGACGCCTGGGAGCGAGGAGACGCGGAGGAGGCAAGAAGGCTCCACTTCCACACGGACCCCGTGAACTACGCCCTCTTCCTCGAGACCAACCCCATCCCCGTGAAGACGGCCCTGGCCATGATGAAGAGGGTGCAGGAGGTATTCAGGCTCCCCCTTAGCAGGATGTCGGCGGGCAACAAGAAGAGGCTCCGGGAAGTACTCAAGAGCTACAAGCTGGCGTAGGGCGCTTCACGGCGGCGTTGCGGAAGACGCGGTCTCTAAGCAATCTTTCTTTCATGCGGGAGATTGCCTCGCCAAGCTCGCCTTGGCCTGACGGGAAGCGCCTGCCTCAGGCTGTCTGCCGGCCCCTGGCCGAGAGGACCAGGTAGGCCCTCAGCACCACCACCGCGGAAAACCCTCCGAAGGCCCCGTTAATGAGCAGGCTTATGAAATCCCCTATTACGGGTATGGCGTTAAGCGCCATGTTCACCAGGGCGATGACTATGACCATGCCCACGAGCACGGCGAAGACGATGATGGAGTCGCCGAGGTTCGCCCTCACGACCCTGTAGCTCTCCTTGATGGCCGCCAGGGGCCTGAGCGACCGAACGGCGATGGCGGGGAAGACGAACATCAGAAGAAGCATGGCCGCGAACCCCGGGATTATCAGGAGCATGAACCCCAGGCTCACGAGGGCCGTCACGGCCACCGCGGCCACCAGGAAGGGGAAAAAGAAGGCCGATGTGGCCTCCAGCGCCTTCCTTGAAGATACCCGGCCCTTTTCGAGCGCTTCACCGGCCATCGCCACGGTCACGCCCTGGGAGAAATAGTTAAGCACCATGCTCGCCAGCCCCATGGCGGCCAGGGCCCCGGTCTGCTCCTGGGACTTCAGAAAGACCAGGGCGAAAAGTGCCGTTATGAAAGTGGCGACCACGGTGGGGACCGCGAGGGTGTAGTTCCTCTTCAGGACTTCCACGCCTTCTTTTAGTATGCTTCCTAAGTCCATTTACTCCTTAAGGGTAATGGCGTCCACGGGGCAGTTTTCCTCGGCTGCCTCGCAGCAGCCCGCGTACTCGCAGGCGTCGGGGTCTATGACCTCGGACTTCTCGGTATCGGGGTTCAGGTGGAAGACCGCAGGGCAGACCTCCTCGCAGTTGCCGCAGCCTATGCAAAGGTCCTCGTCGACTATTACTTCCATGCTCTCAACCCTCTTCTTCCATCCCCTCTATGAGGGCTGCCGCCAGGAGGGGAAACATTATCTCGTGGTGCCCGGTGAGGGCGTAGGAGGCGCCCTTCCGCATCGTGGGCCTCCTGAGCACGTTCTCCCTGGCCCTGTAGTGCTGGATGAAGTCCATGTTAACGGTGGTGATGTCGTCCACCCTGTTTCCGAGGTTGCGGGCCACGGTGAGGGCCTTCAGGAAGACCTCGGGCAGTATCACGGCGGAGCCGAGGTTTATGTAGACCCCTCCCCGGAGGTCCGAGACCACCGAGCACAGGAGCCTGAAGTCCCTCATGCTCCCCTCCCCTATGGCCGCCCCGTCGGCCTGGGGGTGCATGTGTATGATGTCGGTGCCCAGGGCCACATGGACGCAGGCCGGCACGCCCTTTTCATGGGCGGCGGCGAAGATGCTCAGGCCCTTGAACCCGTAGTCGCTCCGGGCTATGAACTCGCCGAGGCTCCTGCCGAGGCCGTGGCCCTTCTTCACCCCTTTCTTTATGGCCCCGTTAATAAGGGCCCCCGTCTCCCTGGCCATGCCGAACCTGCCCGAGTGAAGGGCCTCGGCCACGTCCTCCGAGGTCTTTCCCGCGAAGGAGAGCTCGAAGTCGTGGACCATGCAAGAGCCGTTCAGGGCCAGCGCCGTCACCATGCCCTTCTGCATGAGGTCAATTATCAGGGGAGAAAGGCCCACCTTTATGGGGTGCGCGCCCATCCCCAGGACCACGGGCCTGCCCTTTCGCCTCGCTTCCACCACGGCCCGGGCCACGGCCTTTAAGTCCCTGGCCGCCAGGATGTCGGGAAGGCCCCCGAAGAACTTCCCGAAGGAGTCTCCGGGGCTGTGCAGCGCGCCCAGCTCGCCCCGGGCCACCTTGCTCTTCCTGCGGGAAAGCGGGTATGTCTTGATTTTCCTGAGGGACACTGGCCTGTAGCGCTTCATGGTGCTAAGATTTTAGCATAAATCATCCCCGGCCTGTGCCGGGTTATAATCGATATTCGAGGAATGGAAGACAGACGTTTCCGCATATACCGCGCCGTCTCCGGCGCCGAGGGCTTCCTCGGGAAGGCGACGGCGTTTCTCGAGGACCGCCCCGGCTCCCTCGCCGGGCTGGCGGGCGTCTTCGCCGGCCACGGGGCAAACATAACCTACTTCCACTATAACCGCTCGGAACATCCCAACCGGGTGATAATAGAATTGGCGAGCCCCGGGAAGGAATCCCTCGAAGGGGTCCGCCGGGAGCTCTCCGGCCGCGGCCTTTTCGGCGCGGCGGCCGGGGGCGAGGAGCTCGGCCTCCTGGACACCGGAAGCCTCCTCAACATGGAAGTCCGGCTCCGGCACCGCCCGGGCACCCTGGGGGCCTTCGCCGAGCTCCTCGGGGAGCACGGGGCCAACGTCATATACATGTCCTACGACGAGGCCGTATCCGAGACCTCGGTCAACGTCTCCATCGTCACCAGGGACCCCGGCGAGGTCGACAGGCTCCTCAAGGATCTCAACGAGAGGGGCTACCACTACGGCATAAACTACCGGGGCGTGGGCCAGAAGGAGGTGGACGACGTCATCGGGCTGAACCTCACCGAGAGGTTCTTCCTGAGGCTGAAGGCGCTCCTGGGC
>JASFVA010000191.1:0-3991 GCA_050050055.1 Nitrospirota bacterium | reverse complement strand
GGCTCGCCCAGGGCGCGTATCGCCGAGTGGTAGATGACAAACTTGAGGTCGGGCCAGTCCCGGCAGGCCCTGGCCACGTCGTCCACGCCCCCGTAGCGCCAGTTGGGGAAGCTCTCCTCGTAGTCCGGGGGCAGGAGGCCCTTGTGGACGCAGACGGTGCCTATCCCGGCGTCCAGCATCTTCTGGTAGGCCGGATAGACGAGCTCCTCGTCGTCCATGCGCCAGGGCCAGCGGGAGTCGCTTAAAGGGTCCCCCACCGTGTAGCCCTTCCAGCTGTCGGGGCGAAGGGCGATGGCCCTTTCGAGGGCCTCCATCCAGCCCGGCATCCCGGGGGCGAAGACCGCATGGCTCAGGAGCCGCCTGCTGCCGGCAAGGCCGTTCACTATCGAGCGGGCCCGGTCGATCTCCTCGTTCCGGAGGAACCAGTCCTCCTCCCGGTCCGCCGGGGCGCTGCTCAGAAGGGCCACGGAGGTGTCGCTTTCGAGGAATATCTCCTTGATATAATTTTCGAAGTGGAGCTTCCCGAAGTCCACCTCTTCCCCCGCGAGGACGGGGTTCCACCTGCGCGCGGCGCGCCTGAGCCCCAGGAGGGCGCCGCGCGAGTATTCGTCCCTTACGAAATGGGTCTGGACGTCGAAGACGAACTGCCCCCTCAGGGACATGATCCTCTGGGCCGCGACATCCGGCTCGGCGGCTTCGGCGGGGTCCACGCTGAAGAGCTCGCCGTAGACCGAGTTCATGGCCATGAAGGCCGCCGCCATCCCGCAGGCCGACCCGAGAAACCGCCGCCTCGTCATCCCGGCCCCCGGGGAAAGCCTCTCGGCGAGGTCCAGGACGGCCCGCTCGACGCGGAGCTGCTCCGCGCCCTGCCCCCGGGGAGCAACGAACTCTCCGTTGGACACAAGGCGGGTCGGCACGGGAAGACGGATGCCAGTAGGTTTCCGGCCCATTTCACCAAAGAGTATATAGCATGGGGCCGAAGTTGTGAAGGGACGCCTGCGCGCGGCCGGCGATTGACTTTATTTGGGGATATTTATAGAATATTAGATTCGGGAGGACAGCTATCATGTACGCAGTGGTCGAAACAGGCGGAAAGCAGTACAGGGTCGAATCCGGAGATTTCCTCCAGGTGGAAAAACTCCAGGCCGACGAGGGCTCGGAGGTGACGCTCGACAAGGTGCTCGCCGTGGTGGACGGCGGCAAGACGGTCCTCGGGAAACCCTACCTCGACGGCGCGAGCGTAACCGCGGAGGTAGTGGGCTCGGGCAAGGACAAGAAGGTGGTTATCTTCAAGCACAAGACCCGCAAGGGCTACAGAAGGCACAGGGGCCACAGGCAGGATTTCACCACCCTTAAGATCAAGGACATCAAGGGGGTCAAATAATGGCACATAAAAAGGGAGTAGGAAGCTCAAGGAACGGCCGCGACAGCGAGAGCAAGCGCCTGGGGGTGAAGCGCTCCGGCGGACAGCCCGTGAGGGCCGGCCATATCCTCGTCAGGCAGAGGGGCACCAAGATGCACCCCGGCACTAACGTGGGGCGCGGAAGCGACGACACCCTCTTTTCGCTGATTGACGGCGTGGTGGCTTTCGAGCGCAAGGGCAAGCAGAAGGTCCGGATCAGCGTCTACCCTGCCGAGGCCTGAGACCCCGGCGAACTTGAAAACGGCAAGATAGACTGAACGAAAGGCGGCTCAGGGCCGCCTTTTTCATTTTCCCCATGCAGTTCATAGACTACGTTAAGGTCCACGTGATGGCCGGAAACGGCGGAAAGGGATGCGTCAGCTTCCGGCGCGAGAAGTACGTCCCCCGCGGGGGGCCCGACGGGGGCGACGGCGGACGGGGGGGCCATGTCGCCTTAAGGGCCGATGGAAGGCTGAACACCCTGCTCGACCTCAGATACCAGCGCCTCTACAGGGCGCAGAACGGCCGCCCCGGCATGGGGAAGAAGAAGCACGGGGCAGACGGCAAGGACGTGGTAATACCGGTCCCCGTGGGCTCCGTCATAAAGGATGCGGCGACGGGGGAGGTGCTCGCCGACCTGGACGCGGAAGGCGCCGAGTTCACTGCGGCCCGGGGGGGCAGGGGGGGCCTTGGCAACTCCCACTTCGCCACTCCCACGCGGCAGGCCCCGCGGTTCGCCCAAGGTGGGCGGCCCGGCGAGGAACAGGACCTCGTGGTGGAGCTGAAGCTCCTGGCCGACGTGGGGCTCATCGGGCTTCCGAACGCCGGGAAATCCACGCTCATATCGGTGGTCTCCGCGGCCAGGCCCAAGGTGGCCGACTATCCCTTCACCACCCTGGTGCCCAACCTCGGCGTGGTGAAGGCGGGCGAGGAATGGAGGAGCTTCGTGGTGGCCGACATCCCCGGCCTCATAGAGGGGGCGCACAAGGGGGCCGGCCTGGGGCACCAGTTCCTGAGGCACGTGGAGCGCACTTCGATACTCCTTCACCTGGTGGACGTCTCCCAGGGCGCCGAGGGCGACCCGGTGGAAAACCTAAAGACCGTAAACCGCGAGCTGAAGCTCTATTCCCGGGAGCTCATGAAAAAGCCCCAGGCCGTGGCCGGCACGAAGACCGACGCGAAGGACGACGAAAAGCTTGACAGGCTGAGGGATTATTGCAAGACTAAGGGGGTCGATTTTTTCGCTGTTTCCGCGGCGACGGGCGCCGGGGTAGGAGAGTTGGTGGAATATCTTTCGAGGAAGACGGCCAAATGAGGATAATCGTCAAGATAGGCAGCAACATCGTGGCCGGAGGCGGCGAGAGCCTCAACACCAGGCGCATACGCTCCATCGCCAAGGCTGTATCGGCCCTTCACGACGGGGGCCACGAGGTGGTGCTCGTCTCTTCCGGGGCCATCGCGGCGGGGATGAAGAAGATGGGGCTCAACAAGCGGCCCCGGAGCATAATGCTCAAGCAGGCCGCGGCCGCCGCCGGGCAGCCCGCCCTCATGTGGCTTTACGAAAAATATTTCAAGGCCTTCAGGAAACAGGTCGCCCAGGTACTCCTTACGAGGGACGGCCTCGCGGACCGTAAGATGTACATAAATTCCAAGAACACCCTCATCGCCCTCATCGAGCACGGCCTCATACCGGTGGTGAACGAAAACGACACCGTGGCCACCGACGAAATACGCTTTGGCGACAACGACCAGCTGGCCTTCCTCGTGGCCGCCCTCATCGAGGCCGACCGCCTCGTGATACTCTCCGACGTGGCGGGCCTGTACACGAAGGACCCCAAGAAGCACAAGAGGGCTTCAATCATAAGGACCGTGACGTCCATAAGCGGCGAGATGCTCGAAAAGGCCGGCGCCGCCGACAGCGAGTACGGCACCGGGGGCATGTACTCGAAGCTCCTGGCCGCCGACAAGGCCATGAAATGCGGGATAACGGTGAACGTCGTTAACGGCCACAAGCCCGCCCTGCTCGTCTCCCTGGCCGAGGGGAAGCACCACGGCACGGAGTTCAGGCCCGCCGCCGGAAGGCTGGCGGCCCGAAAGAGCTGGATAGCCTTCGGCCTTAGGATGAAGGGCTCCATCGTGCTCGACGACGGCGCCGCGAAGGCCGTGGCCGAAAGGGGGAAGAGCCTTCTGCCCTCGGGCATAGCCTCCGTGGAGGGCGCTTTCAGCGTCGGCGACGCGGTCTATTGCGTCGACTCCAAGGGGAAGCGCATGGCGAAGGGGATAACGAACTACTCCTCGGACGAACTCAATAGAATAAAGGGCAGGAAGACCTCGGAGATAGAGGGAGTGCTCGGCTACCGTTACTCCGAAGAGGTCATCCACCGCGACAACATGGTTGTACTCAAATAGAAAATGAACCGGAGGTCATAGATGAGAACGGCTAATCCCGCCTTGACGGACAGGGCTTTCAGGGGACTGAGGGCGCTCGACGAGTCGAGGGCCATGACTGTGCAGGGCACGGTGAACAAGACCGGCCTCCTCCTGGCAATACTGCTCGTGGGAGCATGGTGGACATGGGGCATTTTTTTA
>JASFVA010000190.1:0-3992 GCA_050050055.1 Nitrospirota bacterium | reverse complement strand
GTCGTTTTCGGGGAGGTCCACCTTCCTCACCTCGCCCTGCTCCAGGGCCGAGCCGTTTATGGCCCTTATCACGCCCCCGCTGGCTATGACGGGCACGGTGCTCTCGAGCATCGGGGCCACGAGCCTCAGAAGGGAGTCCCTCTCCAGGACAGAGTCGGCGTCGACGGAGCAGAAATAGGGGCTCCGGGCGACGTTCACGCCGCAGTTGAGGGAGTCGGACTTCCCGCCCCGCTCCTTGTCCACGACTACCAGGTTGGGGTAATCCACGCTGTAGTGGAACCCCTTGATATCCTCGGTCTTTATCACGTCCCTGTAGACGAGGTCTATTCTCCTGAGCCCGAAGGCGTCCACGAGGCTCCGGAGGGTGCCGTCGCTTGAGCCGTCGTTGACGACGATGACCTCGAAATAGGGGTAGTTGAGCGCCAGGGCGCTCTTGACCGAACCCACGATGTCGCCCTCCTCGTTGTAGGCCGGGATTATGACTGAGACGGGGGGCGTCTCGGGCGACGAGCTGAGGTCGTACCGCGAGGAGTACTTTATCCGCTTGACGTGCTTGAGTATGGCGACGAGGGCCAGCACGAGCAGGACGGTGTATATAACGTTGACGAGGCCGTAGTAGAACCCCACGAAGACGTTGAACCCTATGGTCAGGGCCACGAGGAAGGATATCATGCCCTTTCGCCCTCCATGAGTATGTCGCGGACCTGCTTCTTTACGCCCGGCTCCGCCCCCTGCTCCAGGTAGTTTTCGAAGGGGGCGCGGAAGCCCATGATGCACATCATCTCCAGGATGTCCCGGGATTTCGCGTAGACCTCGCCGTCGCCGCTCCGGAGGTTGTCTATCAGGGCGCCGTCGTAGCCCGTCCGCTGGATCTCCTCGCAGACGCTCCCCTTGACGTAGGGGTCGTTCAGGGATAGGGCCGAGAGCAGGGCGTCCAGCGACGCGTTGCCCATTTTCGCCAGGGCCACGGCGGCGGCGTTCCTGACGTGCCAGCTTTCGTCCAGGAGGAGCATGGCCAGGTCGTCTATGGCCTTTTCGTACCCCTTGTTCCCCAGGGCCCTGGCCGTGTGCATCTTCACCACCCACGAGGGGTTGGAAAGGCACGCCGCTATCCGGTCCCAGTCGAAGCCGTCCACGGCCGGGGCCGTAGTCTCTATCACCTTCATGGCCTTCACCACGACCTCGGTGTTTTCGTCCCCCAGGTGCCGGAGGGCCACGGGTACCGCCTCTTCGCTCCGTATCTGGGAGAGGACCTCGAGGAGGAGGGCCTTCGTCCCCGGGGACTCGGTGGCCTCCAGGTAATCTATGAGGTCCCCGACTACCTTGGGCCCGAAATTTACGAGGAAGGCGGCCAGGGCCTTTTCCGTGACGAGGGACTTCTCGAGCAGCCTGGGCAGCCTCTCCAGTATTCCCCTTATCGCCCCGCGGGAGCCCAGCTTGCTAAGGGCCCGGATGGTCACGCCGATTATCTCCGGCTTGTCGGCCTCGAGCATGGGGACGAGCTTTTCGGTGGAGCCGGTGCTCGACATCCTGCCGAGCTTGTCTATGGCCGAGGCGCGGGTGATGGTGCTTCCGTCCCTGAGCGCCCTTTCGTAGTGGGAGACGAAGCCCAGCTCGGCGAACAGCCTCCTGGCCGCGTCCCTGTAGCGGCCGTCGGCCTCGAGCCGGAAGAGCACGTCTTCCATGGCCAGGCGGTCCACTTCGTACCTGGCATGCCGGCGGAGGTCGCCGAGCTTGTCGAAGACCTGCCCGGAATCGATTAGCCTGGTGATGGTGCTGTGGAAGAGGTGCCTTTTGGCGTCGAGCCTTGCGTACCGCATGCCGTGGATGACCCTCCTGAGGACGGTAAATGCCAGAAGGACGGCGATGAATATCAGGACGGAGGTTATGAGAGCCCCGATTATGGGCCTTAATGCCTCATCCATACGCCTCGGCCTTTCTATGGGTCATCCGCATTGACAGGCTTTCATGTGCTAATATTGCTCTTTTTACGCCAAGAGCGCACTCTTTTCAAAGTGTAGCATATTAGTCAAAAGAATCAAAGTGTTATTAGTGCTTTATTGCCTGGGTGAACTTTGCCCTCCGGGGCGGGACCCGGCGCTTCCCGCACCGGGCTTCGGGCTTGTGGGGCGGCGGGTCACTCGCGGCTTCCCCACCACAGAAGTATGAGGCCCGAAAGTATCATGGCGCCCATGAAGGCGATGGCCGCCATGAGGGAAAGGCCGTACTTCAGCGCCGTCCACCCCCAGCCGGGCAGGCTCATCTTGAGCTGGTGGATGGTCTCGATGATGTCGCCGTGGAAAAGGAGCCAGTACCCCAGCACCGGGGCCCCGAAGACCCCCAGGAGTATCAGAAAATATCCGGCCGTGCCGATGTGGTACCTTATCCTCCGCCACAACCTGCGGGCCATTGCCTTCTCCCCCCTCTCTATTGGCGCATCCCTTACTGCCGGCGAAACCGGCGGCGTGATGCGACATTATATCAGATTATTTGTCCCCCGAGAGGGGGGGCGGCGGTTGACAGCCGCCCCCCGGGCCGCTAATATCTGTTGGACTGATATCTATTGGATTAAGAATTCACGGAAGGGGAGGATAAGCCATGAAAGTGGTAGCCTTTAACGGGAGCGCCAGGAAGGACGGGAACACCTCCATACTGATAGGCAGGGTCTTCGAGGAGCTCGAAAGGGAGGGCATCGCCACCGAGGCCGTGAGCCTCGCCGGGAGCAAACTGAAGGGCTGCATCGCCTGCTTCAAGTGTTGGGAGCGCAAGGACCGCCGGTGCGCCGTGAAAGACGACGCCCTGAACGAGTACCTCGAGAAGATGGACGGGGCCGACGGCATAATCCTGGGCTCTCCCACCTACTTCGCCGACCTCTCCACGGAGACGAAGGCCCTGGTGGACCGCTCGGGCATGGTCTCCAGGGCAAACGGCGACATGCTCCGCCGAAAGGTCGGCGCCGCCGTGGTGGCCGTGAGGAGGGGCGGGGCCGTGCACGTCTTCGACAGCCTCAACCACTTCTTCCTCATCGGGCAGATGGTGGTGCCGGGCTCCATCTACTGGAACATGGGCATAGGGCTCCACAAGGGCGACGTCCTGAAGGACGAGGAGGGGCTCGAGACCATGCGCGTCCTGGGGGAGAACATGGCCTGGCTCCTGAAGAGGCTCGCCGCCTGAGGCGGCGCCGCCGCCCTCAGTCCTCGGCGCCGGCCAGGAACTCGCCCTTGTCGGCGTAGGTCTTCCAGCGGTTGTGTATCCAGAGGTACTGCTCCGGGAAGGCCCGGATGGCCCGCTCCATGGTGCGGTTCATCTCGCGGGTGAGGCGGGTTACCTCGGCCCTCTCGCTTTGGTACTCCCCCGGCCATATGGGGTCGGAGACGAAGCCCTCGAAGCTCATCCCCCCGCCGGCCCTGCAGGCCGCCACCACCACTATGGGCCGGCGGTAAGTTATGGCCAGTATCGCCGGGATGGGCGTGGTGAGGGCCTTTCTGCCGAAGAAGTCCACGCTCACGCCGTGCTTGGTGCTCTGGTCCGGCAGGAGCCCCAGGGACTTCCCCTCCCGGAGGGCCTTCCTAAGGAGGAAGAGGGCGTTTTTCTTGGGGATGACCACCTGGCCCGTGGCCGTGCGGTCCTCGAAGAGGAGCTTTCTGAGATACGGGTTGTCCGGGGGGCGGGCCACCACCACCAGGGGGATGCCCACGGCGCGGCTCACGTGGGGGAGGAGCTCCCAGTTGCCCAGGTGGGGGGTGACGAAGACGGCCCCTCCGCTCTCGTCGTGCAGCCCCTTGGCCCGCTCGAAGAGCTCGAATATCCCCTCGCTCGAATACCGCGGATCCCTGAGGGCCCCGGGGTCCTCGAGCAGGGGGCGGAACTTAATAATCTCCATGTATGTGAGGAAGAAGGAGGCGCAGCTCCGGCGGGCGATGCGCCTTATCCCGGCCTCGCCCTTCTCGGCGCCCAGGGCGTGGCGGAGGTTTTCAAGGGCTATGCCCCTG
>JASFVA010000189.1:0-3995 GCA_050050055.1 Nitrospirota bacterium | reverse complement strand
GGGGCAACACCATATGGGACCTCTGGCTCCATAACATGAACCTCGACGGGGCCAGGCCGTTCCTGATGACACAGTCCACCTGGGGCTCCGGGCCCGCCGTTTGCGACGCCCCCGCGCCCACCCTCCTCTCGGCGACGCCGGGCAACCAGGAAATCGCAATTGCCTGGAGCGACGAGTCCGCCGACCCCGGCGTGGTGGGCTACGGCGTCTACTACGACCAGGCCGGAAAGACCCAGCTTGTCAGTCAGGTGGACGGCGCCGCCACCACGGCCTATACGGACACAGGCCTTACGAACGGCCAGGAGTACTGCTACAAGGTGACCTCGCGGTACGCCGACTGCGAATCCGGCTTCGGCAACATACTCTGCGCCATACCCAACAACCAGGGGCAGGCCCGGATAGGCGTGGACCTGCTTGAGACCGGGTACTACCAGGGCAAGGGTAAGCATAAGACTTTCGTCCTCACGGACACCTTTGCCCAGGGCGACGAGGTGGTCTTCCGCGCCCATGTCTTGGACGCCTCCACGGGCCTTCCCGTGGAAGGGGCCACAGTGGGTCTCTCGGTGGGGGGCCCGGAGGCAACGACTCTTTCGGCAGGCCCCAGCGGCTCAAACGGCCTGGCAGAAGCGACCTGGCAGACCACGGCGCCCAAAGGCAGAAAAGGCGGGACCGCCCCTGGAAGCTACACCGCGAATACCACAAACGTCACGGCAGACGGCTACACATGGGACGGCGTGATGACGGAAACCGCATTCGCCATACAATAGGCGATATGCCCGAAGCTATGGCCCGAGACGAAGCGAAGGGGCGGCGGCGCTACCGCTCCTTCGCTTTTCTTATGTAGAAAAACGTCCTTCCACCCTCCCCCGTAACGGCCCCTATGAGCTCGTGGCCCACCCTGCCCGCGAAAATCTCCAGGTCCTCGTCCGTCCCCGCCGCGGTCGCGGCCACCTCGAGCACCTGCCCCGGGCGCATCGAATCGAGGGCCTTTCTGGCCCTCAGCACCGGAAGGGGCCTTGCAAGCCCCGAGGCGTCGAGGCGCGAATCGGCCCTCGCCTTCATGTCGCCGCCGTCCACGGCACTAAAATCACCGCGGGCGCGCCGGGACGCGGCGGTAGAGGTGGTAGGCGCAGTCGGGCCCTACGAGCCTCCTCAGAGAGCTTATGGCGTCCCCGCCCGATACCCTCACCTCACCCCTGAGCACGGCGTCCCGGTAAAGGGCCTTGAGCCTCATCACCTCGGCCCTCTCGTTATCGAATCTTTCCCGCGAAAAGGAAGGGACGCGCCTCACTTGATGCTCTTAACGAAGTCGGACACGGGCAACGCGGCCAGGGTAAGGAGCTGCACCGAGCCCCTGGATCCCAGCTCCACGGACATGCGCATTACCGTCTCGTTATCGGCCGCCTCCACGATGTTGACGAAATCGTACGGGCCGAGCACCGCATACTGCTCCTTTACCTTGACGCCCAGCTTCTCGAGCTCCTCGTCCACCTGCATTATCCTCTCGGGGTTTTCCTTCAGGGTCTTTCTACCCTTGTCGGTAAGGGTGCTGAGAATAACGTACGTTGGCATGGTCCCTCCTTTTACCTTGAAACGGTTACCTGTTCGCCCTCCCTTTTTCCCTGCCTAAAGTTATACCCCTTTTGCTGGGCCATGTCAATTTCAACCGGGGCTCTTCTTCATGTCCCGGCAAATCTTCATGATGCTGAATATAGCCCGCCCCACGGCTTTAACCCGGGTTTGCGGAAATCGTTTTGTGAAGCGCTTCACCTGGACGGCTTCCCTGCGGGGCGATTACAATGGCCCCGTGAGCGCAATAGCGAGGCAGCGCCGAAGCGCGGAAGAGCAGAAGGTCAGTGCGACAGCCCAACGGCCCAACAGTGCGGCGGTGCGGGATAAACCTTCTCGCCATTCCGGGCTTGACCCGGGATCCAGAGGTTTTCGATTGCAGGGATGTAAAGCATTTATCAAGCATGTGTAAGCCATCGATAAGGCATTTTGGATAAATATACTTAATAATCTGGAGGTTCTAAAGCCAGCACCCCCTCCCCCCGGAAAGGAGAAAAGACCTTGCAGGAAGACTCGGAAAGACAGAAAAGGCAGGAAGGCCAAAAAGGCGTCGGCACGCCCGAAAACAGGGAGGCCGCCTACACGGTCTATGCCCTGTTCGGAGGAAGGAACATCAAGCAGATACTGGGCAGGCTGGAATGGAAGCACGGCCTCAGGATATCGGCCCAGACGCTCTACGAATGGAAGAAGGAGGGTAAGTGGGACGCCCGCATTGCCGTCGGCGGGGAGCAGGACGTGCTGACCTTCAACGAGCGGATGCTTAAAAGGGTGCTCCGCCTCATCGGGATGTACGACCGTCACTTCGCAAGCGGCGACTCGGCGAAAGACGCGCAGGCGGCCTACGCATACACCAACCTCATAAGGACCGCCATGGAGCTTAAGCGGAGGATGAACCGGTGGGAGTCCGAGTGTCCGCCGGATATCGTCCGGAGGGGGACGGAAGCCGGGGAGTCCGGGGCTTCGGCCCAGCCGCCCGGCGAGGAGGAAGAGGGGCCCCGGCACATGGCCGAGCTTGAGGACGGGGTCCTCTTCCGCAAGGCCCCGCAGCGGCAAGGGCATGGACCATGATCTGCCGCCTTGAACATGAAGGCCAATAATACTATAATTTCCGAAACGAATTTCTGAAACCACGGACGGGAGGCCGCCGGAATGCTCTTAGGGATAATCTCCGACACGCACGATGACATGCAACAGATAAAGCGGGTGGTGGATCTCTTCAACTCCAGGGGGGTCTCGGAGGTCGTGCATGCGGGAGACTTCGTCTCTCCGTTCACTTTCGAGATACTCGGAGACCTCGGGGCGGGCTTCCGGGGCATATTCGGCAACAACGACGGCGACAGGCTCCTCCTGAGGGAAAAGTCGGGAGACAGGATAAGCGCCCAGCCCTACCTGTTCGAGCTGGGGGGGAAGAAGATCGCCCTGGTGCACGAGCCCGCCTCGGTCGATGCCCTTGCCGCCAGCGGGCGGTTCGACCTCGTGGTCTACGGGCACACCCACACGCCGGACGTGCGAAGGACAAACGGCGCCCTGGTGGTCAATCCGGGGAAGGTGGCCAGGCTCCACAAGGGCCGCTCCACGGCCGTCATGCTCGATACGGAGAAGATGGAGCCCGAGGTTATCGAGCTTTGACCCGGCGCCTCTTTTTCCGGCCGGCGCCCTGTATCCTCAGGGAGTTTATCGTTTCTTCGCCGGCGGGGCTCGCCCCGAGCACGTAGGAACCCGTGGCGTTAGAGACGGTCACCTCCACCTTGTCCAGGCGCTTGGCGTCGGAGTACCGCGCGCAGAGCGAGGCCGCAGAGAGGATGTCCTCCTCGGCGGCGCCCTTTTCAAGGAGAGCAAGGGGGCTGCCGTAGCCCTCCACCCACATCCTGAAGTCTCCCTCGCCGGCGAGGGACTTGAGCCTTTCGTTTTCGGCCTCGTCCCGCCCGACAACTATCTTCCCTCCGCCGGGCCCCCTGAAGTGGCGCCCCAGCCTCAGGAGGGCCAGCTCCGTGGGGTCGGGGTCCGGGCTGTGGTCGAGGAGCTCGCGCAGACGGTAGGCGTAGTTGGGTTCGGTGAGAAGGCAGCCGCCCGCCGGGCTGGGGTAGTCCGTGAGGCCGAACTCCCGGGCGAGGGCCATCTGGGGCTTGCGGTTCCGGCCGCTGAAGCCGCAGAGCCCTTCCGTGTCCACCAGGCCTTCTGCCTCGGCGACGGTGGGCTTCAGGAGCTTGGCGCTCAGGGGCCTGAGGACGTAGCCCTCGAGGCCCGCCTCCCTGTCCATGAGCGGGAAGGTCTCCCTTCGCTGGCTCATGGGGCGCTGACCCAGCACCTCGCCCGTGGCCACGAAATCGGACCCCGTCATCTCCATGAGGACCTTCGCCTCCCTGAGCATCAGCACGCGGCAGTCGATGCAGGGGTTCATGTTCTTGCCGTGGCCGAACTTGGGG
>JASFVA010000188.1:0-4052 GCA_050050055.1 Nitrospirota bacterium | reverse complement strand
AGGTCCACCTCGGCGGGGCTTATGGCGATGGCCCTGTCGTAGTACCTGACGGTCGCCTCCAGCCTGTTGAAGAACTCCCGGGCCTGCGCCAGGCTCCTTTCGGCCCGCTCGTAGCCGGGCCTTATCTCCAGGGCCCGCCTGAAATCCCCGAAGGCCCTGTGGTAGTCCTCCAGGAGCCATCGGGCCACGCCGCGGTTGTAGTAGGCCGCCGCGTCCCGGGGGGTTGTTCCGATGGCCTTGGCGAAATGCTTCTCCGCCGCCGGGTAGCTCCCGGCCGCCAGGGCCGCGTAGCCCCTTTCGGCCGCATCCACGGCCACGAGCTCCCTTACCAGCTTCTCGTAGCGGCCGCCTTCTCCTGGGCCGCCCTCCTTCTTCAGCTTCTCTATGGCGCCCAGGGCCTCTGTCCGCCTCCCTCCAAGGTCCCTGAGATCCTGGGCCCTCAGGGAGTCGGCGGCCAGGTCCTCGAGCCTCGAGGCCGCCGCCCCGGGCTCCAGGGAGGCGAAGACCTCCGCCCGGAACTCGCTGCCGTCCCATCCGTGGGCGCCTTCCCGGACGCCCACGACCCCAGGCGCAAGGACCGCCTCCTCCTCCGGTGCGCCGGCCCGGGCGGCCACGGCGCTGAAGACAAGGAGCTTTGCCCTCGCCAGGGCGACGACCCGGCTGGACTCCCGGGACTCGAAAGGGCCCGCCGCGTAAGTGTAGGACTTCGCGATGGTGACGACCTCCGCCCGCGCCGGCGGGGGATGGAGCATGGCCAGAAAAAGCGTGGCCGCAAGAACGGCGATGCCGTACCGACGAATCATGGGCTATTGTAACAATATAGCCGCGGAGATAAACAGCGGGAATATGCTATAAATATGGGGTGGTGATATAATAGCCATCTATACTTACAGCTATACCTAAGAGGAGGGCATATTCATGGAGCAGACGAAGATAGTGCTTCCCGACAGCGAGATTCCCAGGCAGTGGTACAACATAATGGCGGACATGCCGAACCTTCCCGAGCCGCCCCTGCACCCTGCCACCAAGCAGCCCGTGGGGCCGGACGACCTGAGCGCGATATTCCCCATGTCGCTCATCGAGCAGGAGGTCTCCACCCAGCGCTGGATAGACATACCCGAGGAGGTCCTCGAGGTCTACAGCCTCTGGAGGCCCACGCCTCTCATCAGGGCCCGGAGGCTCGAGAAGGCCCTGGGCACCCCGGCGAAGATATACTTCAAGTACGAGGGCACGAGCCCGGCCGGAAGCCACAAGCCGAACACCTCGGTGCCCCAGGCCTACTACAACAAGCAGGCCGGCATGAAGCGGATAGCCACCGAAACGGGCGCCGGCCAGTGGGGCTCGGCCCTGGCCCTGGCAAACGGCATCTTCGGCCTCGACACCACGGTCTACATGGTCAAGGTGAGCTACGACCAGAAGCCCTACCGGCGGGTGCTCATGGAGACCTGGGGGGCCACCGTCCACGCCAGCCCCACCACCCTCACCAACGCCGGGAAGAAGATACTCGAGGCTGACCCCGAGAGCCCCGGAAGCCTCGGCATCGCCATATCCGAGGCCGTGGAGGACGCCGCCACCCACGGCGACACCAACTACGCCCTCGGCTCGGTGCTCAACCACGTGCTCCTTCACCAGACGGTCATTGGCCTGGAGGCCAAGAAACAGTTCGAGATCGCCGGGGACTACCCCGACGTGGTCATAGGATGCTGCGGCGGCGGAAGCAACCTGGCCGGCACGGGCTTCCCCTTCCTGGCCGACAAGATTGCGGGCAAGGACGTGCGGGTGCTGGCCGTGGAGCCCATCTCGTGCCCCACCCTCACCAAGGGGGAATACCGCTACGACTTCGGCGATACCGTGGGCATGACCCCGCTCCTCAAGATGTACACCCTGGGCCACGACTTCGTGCCCCCCGGCATACACGCCGGAGGCCTCCGCTACCACGCCGACGCCCCGCTCCTTTGCCAGCTCTACAACGACCGCCTCGTGGAGGCCGAGTCCTACGGGCAGACGGCCGTCTTCGAGGCGGCTATACAGTTCGCCAGGGCCGAGGGCATAGTGCCCGCGCCCGAGACCTCCCACGCCATAAAGGCCGCCATAGACGAGGCCCTGAAGGCCAAGGAGGAGGGCAAGGAGAGGGTCGTCTTCTTCAACCTCAGCGGCCACGGCCACTTCGACCTCTCGGCCTATGCCGACTACCTGGCGGGCAAGCTCGTGGACTACGAATACCCCGAGGAAAAGATAAGGGAGTCCCTCGACAAGCTGCCGCAGATTTAGTCATCCCGGAAGAGGCGTTTCAGCGAAAGGGGGCTTCGGCCCCCTTTCTTGTCTGCGTCTTCCAACCGTTTACCGGGATGGGCCAGCCCCCCGCCGTTGGACAGCCGCCCCGGGTTTCGGTTAAGATTTCGGATGTCCTCTCTGGCGGACGAACTCAAGCGGGAGCACGAGCATATCGCGGACACCCTCATGAGGGTCAAGTTCCTGGGGGTGTGCAGCCAGGGCGGCCAGGAATTGCTCATGGAGGCGAAGGCGGACCTCATCGAACACCTCCGGAAGGAGGACGAGGGGCTCTACCCCGCGCTCCGAAAGGCGGCGGGCGCGAACCCCGTCCTGACGACAGTGCTCGACGCGCACATCGAGGACATGAAAGAGGCCACGGCCCTGGCCTTGGGGTTCTTCGACAAATACAAGGCCCCCCCTCCCGAAAACACCTCTTCGCTGCCCTTCAGCGGACGCCTAAAGAGAATACTCTTTGCCCGCGGGGGGAGGGACAGGACCGAGGAGGAGTTCTCGAGGGATTTCGAAAGGCTCCACCGGAGGATCCTCGAAAGGATCTGGCAGGAAGAGAATACCGTCTACAGGATGTATGAGGAGCTCGACATTCCCGCCTGATTTTGCATGCGGCGCCCTTGTTCGGAAAAAAGCGGCGATATGGAGGCCGGAGGCGGTGAAACATCGCCATAAGTATTGACAAACGAAGGATATTATTTTATGATGTCCCCTGGTAATTTTCGCGGCCTGGACTTACATTGAAACTGAACTGCTGGGAATATATGAATTGCGGCAGGGAGCCGGGGGGAAGGAACAACGGGTCCAAGGCCGTATGCCCCGCCGCCACCGATACGAGGCTCGACGGCGTCCACGGCGGAAAGAACGCCGGACGGGCCTGCTGGGCCCTGGGAGGCACGCTCTGCGAAGGGAGGCCCAACGGCGATTTCGCCCGGAGGTTCAAGAGCTGCCACGCCTGCGGCTTCTTCAAGGCAGTGGTGAGGGAGGAAGGGGCCGGCTTCGTCTTCACCGTCACGCTCCAGGAGCTCCTCGCCAGGGCGAGCCAGCCCCCTGAGGACCGCCGGGCCGAAAGAGCGTATTAGCGGGAAGGGTCCGCCAGTAAAAAGGGCGGCCCCGGGACCGCCCTTCCGCATCGCCTAAACGTACTTTTCGATTACGCCTTCTAAATGCCCTTCTCTATGTTGAAGGTCGCCACCTCTTTTACGCCGGGGATGTACTCCCCCACGGGGACGAGCCTTTTTCCTTCCTCCACGCAACCTATGATGAGAGACCAGAGCTGGTTAAGCTCCTCCTTCTCCCTGTCGCTTTCCGGCGTCATCCTGATAAGCGTGCCCTCGAGCTCGATCTTCATGAAATCACCTCCTCCGTCGTCGCGTTTACCGTGATTATAGCATCACCGCCCATTTATTCAACTTGAGAGTAATTCGACTTGAGAGTAATTCGACTTAAGAGGCCGTCTCCATGAAGTCCTCCACCAGGGGGCAGAGCTCCTCGCCCTTGTCCTCCGGGACGAAATGGCCCGCGTCGTCGAAGACAAAGACCTTCTGCTCCAGGAACTCGGCCATCCACCGCTCGAGCTCGCTCTGGCGGAAGGCCGCGTCCCTCTTGCCCCAGAGGATCAGGGCCGGGATGTTCCTTATCATCTCCCTCCGCTCCCAAAGGGAGTCGAGCCACCCGGTGGAGCGGACTATCTCGGCCAGGAAGGTCCAGCTCCCCTTCCTCTCCAGGGGGTTTTCCAGGGGCTTCAGGTAGTGGCGGTGGACCTCGGG
>JASFVA010000187.1:0-4071 GCA_050050055.1 Nitrospirota bacterium | reverse complement strand
GGCCGAGCTCCGAGAGCACGGCGGCGGCGGAAAGGGCGTCATAAGCGTTGTGCTTCCCCGGCTGTCGTACCCTGAACCGAACCCCTCTCAGCGTGAACTCCACACCCAGGGGCTCGAGGTTCAGGTCCACGGCGCGGTAGTGCGAGGGCCGGTCGATGGAAAAGGTCACGGCGCCCTCTATTCCAATGCTGCCGAGCCTTTCGTCGTCTGGGTTCACGAACACGCGCCCCGAAGTGTTCGAGGCCAGGGCCTCGAACATGCGGGCCGTCTCTTCGATGCCCTTGTGGTCCAGGGAGAGGTTGAGGACGACAGTGTGCTCCGGGCGGTAGCCCACTATCGAGCCGTCGGACTCGCAGGCCTCGATCACCAGGAGGTCCGAGCCTCCGCTGAGGCAGTTGCCTGCGTTCGTCTCGCTCCGGAACTGCTTCACCCTGCCTCCGCCCAGGAAATTGGGTTCCATGCCGAGCCTCTCCATGGCGAAGGCCAGCATCCCAGCGGCCGTGGACTTGCCGCTTGTGCCCGAGACGGCCACGGTCTTAAAGGAAGAGACCATCTCGGCCAGGTAGTCGGGCCTGCGCTTTATGGGCACGCCGAGCTCCCTGGCGCGGAGCACCTCGGGGGTGTCGTCCTCCACCGCCGTGCTCATGACGGCGAAGTCGAGGGAGCCCTCTATCCCGCTTCCGTCCTGGGGAACGAGCCTTATGCCCTGCGCCCTGAGGGGGGCGTAGGCGGGGTGGTGGGGGTCTCGGTCGAAGGCCCTGTCGGAGCCCGAGACGGCGTGCCCCCGCTTGGAGTCGAAGAGGGCCAGGGCGGACATGCCGCTTCCGCCTATGCCGGAGTAGAATATCCTTAACGGCCTCGGGGACATCTGGTTAATTTTAACCTATCGGCTCAAGCGGGTGCCCGGGAGCCGGCCGGTGCGAGGAGAAGGCTGGATCCGGCGGGGTGGATCAGCCCTTCTCCGGCAGTATGCGGGAGATAATCCGGTTTACCGCGGGAGACGTTATGAATTCGAGGAGGCTCTCTTTCTCCTCGTTGGAGATGTCGGCCCGGAGGACTTCGCGGCGGAAGTCCTCGACGAAGTTCTCTACCGCCTTGCTCCCCGTGTCGGCCGGGAAGACTCTGTCGAGCTCTCCGGGCCTCTCCATGGCGTCCACGCCCTTTTCCGTAATCCGTGCGCTTTCGAAATACCCCTGCCTGAGATACGGCACGTATATGCCCTTCGCGTATTCCTCGTCGTGCAGGTACTGCAGGGCCTTGAGGAACTCCTCCTCGTCGTCGAGGCCAATCTGCTCGCGGATGTCCGAGGTCTTAAGCGGGCAGAACGCCTCGGCCTTGTGGCACCTGTAGAGGGCCTCGAGTATCTTCCTCCGTATCTCCGACTGGGACGTCATCCGCATAAGATGATAGCAAAAACCGCCTCGGCAGTAAATAGCGCGCCGGAAAATAAAAAAGAGGGATTAGAAATGCCTCTTGGGACCCGTGCCCCGGGATGCGACGAAGGAGGCCGGGGTGAAGAGGGGTTTCCCGCAGCGCGGACCTTTCGCGCCTCCTTCGGTTAATGACAAACTTCCGGTGCCCCTGATATAATCCTACGCCATGCTGGAATCGATAATCCTTGGAGTGGTGCAGGGGATTACGGAGTTTTTCCCCATCAGCTCCACCGCCCACCTGGTGGTAATACCCTGGCTCCTGGACTGGCGGGGCGAGGTGAATTCCCTTACCTTCGACGTGGCCCTCCACGGAGGCACCCTGGTGAGCCTGTTCATATGTTTCTGGAAGGACCTCGTTGACATGGCCGAAAGGCAGAGGAGGCTTTTGTTTCTGATAGCCCTCGGCACTGTTCCTGCGGGCATCGCCGGGATATACCTGGAGGATTACGTGGCTGGCTCCCTCAGAAGCCCCCTGGTGATAGCCGCCGCCCTCGTCGTGGTGGGCGTGGTCATGTACGCCTCGGAGGGCCTGAAGGGGGGCAGGAAATTGAACAAGCTGGCCGTCTTCGACGCCGTTTTCATAGGTGCCTTCCAGGCCGTGGCGCTCATCCCCGGCGTCTCCCGCTCGGGAATAACCATTTCTGCGGGCCTGATGCGGGGAATGCAGAGGACGGAGGCCCTGAGGTTTTCGTTCCTCCTTTCCATCCCCGTCATCGGCGGGGCCACGGTGCTCGAGGGCAGGAAGCTTCTGTCGGCGGGCGCCGACTACGACCTTTCGCTGTTTGCCGTGGGGTTTCTTGCCTCCATGCTTACCGGCGTAATGGCCATTAAATTTATGTTAAGGTATTTGAAGAACCACACGATGAACGTTTTCGTCATTTACAGGGTGGCGCTTGCCGGAGTCATCCTCGGGTGGCTATGGCTGTGACGATAAAGCAGAAGGTCACGGGCGTACTGGCGGTGGCGGGGGGCATCTTTTTGGCCCTGAGCCTGGCGAGCTACTCCAGGTGGGACCGCTCTCTTTTCACCTATTCCGAGGAGCCTGTCGGAAACTACGGGGGGATTGTGGGCTCCTACATCGCCGACGCGCTCATGACCCTGGTGGGAGCGGTGTCGTACGCCCTGCCCCTGTTCCTCCTCGTCTACGGCGTCAAGAGGTTCCTGGGCAGACATAGCGAGAGGGCGCATCTCTGGGGGGCGCTCCTGTTTGTCCTTTCCGCGCCCGTGCTGGCGGGCCTGATCTCGGTTTCCTTCGGCCTCGAGCGAGGCGTGGGCGGCATCTACGGCTCCACGCTGGGCGGGGTTTTCTTCAAGGGGCTTTCCGACCTGGGTGCGTACATAATAGCCCTCGCCCTCGTTATTTCCGCCCTCATAATGCTGAGCCCCATGGCGCTCATCACCGCCGCCGTCGGGAACGCCCGGGCGAAGATGCCGGCCCTGCCGAGAAAGAGGCTGGAGGACCTTTATGGGGAGGAAGAGCCTGAGCCCGAACCCGTCGAGGAGTATTTCGAGCCCCTGGTCGTGGAGCCGGCCTTCGTGGAGGAGGGCGAGGAGGTCCTGGAGGCCGAGGAGGTCTTGGAAGGCGGCGCGGGAGTGGGCGAGGGATACGAGCTTCCCCCCCTGGACCTCCTGAACCTCTACGAGCCGGTGGACAGGCTTTCGAAGGACGAGCTCCTGGAAAGCTCTCAGCTTCTGGAGCGGAAGCTCCAGGACTTTTCCGTCGAGGGCAGGGTGGTGCAGGTGCACACGGGGCCCATCGTCACTATGTACGAGTTCGAGCCCGCCCCGGGGGTGAAGATAAGCAGGGTGTCGGCCCTCGCCGACGACCTGGCCCTTTCGCTGAAGGCCCGCTCCGTGAGGATATCGGCGCTTCCGGGCAAGGCGGCCCTGGGCATCGAAATACCCAATAGAAACCGCGAGACGGTTTCCCTCAGGGAGATAATCTCCTCGGAGACCTTCAGGCGCAGCTCTTCGAAACTCACCCTGGCCCTGGGCAAGGACATATTCGGCGCGCCCGTGGTGGCGGACCTTTCGAGGATGCCCCACCTCCTCGTGGCCGGCTCGACGGGCTCGGGGAAGAGCGTTTTCCTGAACGCGATGATAACGAGCCTCATCTACAAGGCGAGCCCCGACGAGGTAAAGATGCTCATGATAGACCCCAAGCTCCTGGAGCTTTCGAGCTACGACGGCATACCCCACCTCATCTCTCCCGTCATAACGAACCCCAAGGAGGCTGCCGAGATGCTCCGCAAGATGGTCTACGAGATGGAGCGCCGCTACAGGATCATAGCGCAGAAGGGGGTTAGGAACGTCGAGAGCTTCAACGCCGAGGCCTCGCCGGACGAAAGGATACCCTATATAGTGATATTCATCGACGAGCTGGCCGACCTCATGTTCGCCTCGGCAAGCAGGGTGGAGGACTCCATCGCCAGGCTCGCCCAGATGGCCAGGGCCTCGGGCATGCACCTGGTGCTCGCCACCCAGAGGCCCTCGGTGGACGTCATCACGGGCGTGATAAAGGCGAACTTCCCGGCCAGGGTCGCCTTCCACGTGACGTCGAGGATAGATTCCCGCACCATACTCGACGCCCAGGGGGCCGAGCAGCTCCTGGGGAAGGGCGACATGCTCTTCATGCTCC